>JAYTTA010000031.1:0-2798 GCA_043745345.1 Acetobacteraceae bacterium
CCGATCGCCGCATGGGCGACATAGGGCCGCGAGTAGCTGGCGGTGACCACCGTGGCGCCGGGCGGCAGGGCGGCTTCGGCATCGCCATAGATTCGAAGCTCCTGCGGCAGATCGCGCAACGCGGCGGCTTCGGCCAGAACCGGCTTGAAGCTTCTTGAATTTTGCCACACCGCATATGCCGGCGCGGCCATGGCGGCGCGCTGCACGACGGTTTCGCTGTCGCCGACGAAGGCCACGAAATCGCCACGCCGGAAAAGCCGGAACTCGCCGCCCGCCACCCGGCGCAAGGCGGCCTCGTTCAACGATTGAAGCACGGCGCCCCGGCCCGGTTGGCGCAGGATGCGGGCATGCAGCATCCCCGGTCGGCGCAAGTCATGCACGAACCCGCCACCCTCCAGCTTTGCCGGAAGGTCGACGCGCCGCACCGGTTGGCCGACGATGCGGTAGCCGCTCGCGGATTTCGGCGTGGCGTCGCCGGTTGCCTCAGCCTCGACATCCTCCGGCTGGACGAAGTTCCAGTAATCGAACCCGGTCGGCTCACCGAGCCGGCTGAACGCGCCGTCCTCGACCGCAAGCTCGGCCGGGTTGCAGTTCAACCGCAGCGCCAGCCGGCCCAGTACCCGCGAACGCACCTCCGCCATCACCAGCCGCACGGAGGCGCCGGAGACCTCGATCGACTGGCTGCTGGCGGTGGAGCCCTCATCGGGCGCGTCTCTGGTATCGCCCGCAACGATCGAAATCCGGAGGAAGCCAACATCCAACTCCTCGGCGGCGATCTGAGACAGGGCGGTGAGGACGCCCTGGCCCAGCTCGACCTTACCGACCGCCAGGTGGACGCGGCGGCCGGCGCCGAACCGCACCCACCGGCTGAGCCGCGGATTGTTGACGACACTGAGCGGCAGGTTGGCACTCATCGCGCCGCTCCCGCCGCGGCCACCGAGGCGACCGCGCGCAAGATCCGAACATGGCTGCCGCAACGGCACAGGTTGCCGTCCAGAGCTGCGGCAATCTCGGTCCGCGTTGGGGCTGGGTTGCGGTTGAGCAGCGCGCGAGCGGAAATCAGAATGCCGGACAGGCAATAACCGCACTGGCCGGCTTGGTGCTCGACGAACGCCGCGATCAACGGATCATCGGATAGGCCTTCGACGGTGGTGATCGGGCCACCGACGTCGCCGACCTCGCGCGTGCAGGCATACTTCGACATACCGCTCTCAAGTACCAGGCAGCTGCCGCACTGCTCCAGGCCGCATCCATATCGGGTGCCGGTCAGGCCTAGCTCATTGCGCAATACGTCAATCAACGGCGTCGCCGGCACCGAATGGATTTCATGGCGTTGTCCGTTGACGGTGAGGACCCTCGGCGCGGTGGCCATCATCGCGCAAGTCCCTTTGCCGCCAGCGCAGCCAGGTAGCCAGCCCAACGTGTGGGATATTCGTGGCCGATCTGGGAAAGATAGCTCCAGGTAAAGATCCCCGTGTCATGGCCGTCGTCGAAAACCAGGCGCACAGCGTAGTTGCCGACCGGCTCGACCGCGGTGATGTTGACGGCACTTTTGCCGCCGACGGTCTTCTTGCCGTCGCGACCGTGGCCCTGGACCTCGGCGCTGGGGCTTTCAACCCGCAAGTACTCGGCCGGCAACGCCACGCTGCCGGTTTCCCCGAAGGTCACGTGCAGGACGCGTGCGGCACGATCCAGTCGAATCTCGGTCGCGACCGCATCGGCGATCACGGTTCCAGCGTCCGGGCTTCCTCGGGCAGCATGATCGGGATGCCGTCGCGCACGGGGAATGCCAGCCCGGCCCGCCGGCTGATCAGCTCACCGGCGGAACGGTCGTATTCAAGCGGGCCCTTGGTGATCGGGCAGACCAGGATTTCAAGCAGCCGCGGATCGATAGGCGAGAGAACGGGACCGGGGACCGCCGGCACGTTGTCGGCGTCTGGTTCGCTGTCGCTCATGTTCGGTTCCAGTCAGCTCGCCGGACGTCCGCCGGCGCCATCATCATTGTCCATCGCCGCCATGTGGAGCAATGCCAGCAGGGTGCGGTCGCGCTCACCCGCCGTTTTAGCCTCGAGCAGCGCCTGCTTCTCTGCGGGCTCGAAGGGGCAGACCATCGCCAGGGTAGTGCCGAGCGCCGTCTCAGGCAGGGCCCGGATCGTGTCCCAGTTGGCATCGATGCCGCGACGGCTGAAATACTCGCGCAACGCCGCGAATAGGGTGGCACGGTCCACACCCGGCGGGCGCTCAGTGAGGTCAAGGTCGTCGAGGAATTCGGACACGTCACCGTGGACGCGCCGATAGCCACGGCCGGCTGCCACCTCCTCAATGATGCGAAAGCGGATGACCCCGGTCAGGGTGATGCCGAGCTGCCCGTCATCGGTCTCGGCAAACGAGGAAATCCGGCCCAGGCAGCCAATATGGAACAGATCGGGCTCAGTGCTCCCGCGCTTCACGCGACCGTCGGGCTGCACCATCCCCAGCATTCGTCCAAATCCCAGTGCATCCTCGACCATCGCCACGTAGCGCGGCTCAAAGATGTTTAACGGCAGCTTTCCACGCGGCAGGAGTAATGTACCGGTCAGAGGAAAGATCGGAAAGATGCCGGGGAGGCTATCCGGATGTGGATGGAATTCGCTCAAGCATCGGGCTCCGTGGCAAGGTTTTTACGATTTCAGCTGAACAGAAGTGCAGATAATTTTCGTCGCGCAGCCATCGTCGCCGGGTCGTCGAGGCCCCAGGCCTCAAACAATTTTAGTAGCTGCAGCCGCGCTGCACCCTCGTTCCAGCCGCGCTGGCGACGC
>JAYTTA010000032.1:0-2792 GCA_043745345.1 Acetobacteraceae bacterium
TGGTCCGACAGCTGCTTTATGGTGTCGGCAAGCCGGGTGCGGGTTCCGGCATCCTCGATACGGTCAAACTCGTCAATCACGCAGACCAGATTGCGGCAGGTCAGCCGCGACATCGCCGCGGCCACGTCGCGCGGCCGCAACTCGCCCGGAGGCAGGGCGGCCTCGCAGCCGATCTCGCCCGGGTCGTTGGCCGCGATCGCAAGCAGCGAACGCGGCAGGTCGCGCAGCAGCCCGCGGATGACGCTGTCGAAGCTGCTGCCGGCTTCACATGTGTAACGCGCGACGATCACACCGCCCTGGCGCAAGGTCTCGATCACCAGATTGGAGAGCGAGGTCTTGCCACGGCCACGCTCGGTGTAGAGCACGACATGGGCGTGCTCCTCGCGTAGCGCCTGCAGAATGCGGTCGAGCTCGGCCTGGCGCCCGGTGATCTGGCGACGGCCCGGTTTTGGCTGGGTCGGGGTAAAGGCCTCGCCGGGCGGCAGCAGCGTCGGTTCCAACCGGACGCGCATCGGTGCCGCCGGCTGGGCACCACGTGGACGGCCGGCCGATGCCGGACGCAGCCATTGGCGCAGCATGTCGTCAGCCCGTCCGATGAGACCTCGTTCGCCGCTCATACCGCGCCAGTCCGCTTCAGCACCGCCGGCACGGTTTTGCCGAGGATTGCCAGGTCGTGCCAAAGCGACCAGTTGCGCACATACCATGTGTCAAGCTCGACGCGACGGCCATAGGTGGTGTCGCTGCGCCCGCTAACCTGCCACAGGCCTGTGACCCCTGGCCGCGCCTTGTAGTAATACGCGATGTCATCGCCGTAGTGGCGGACCTCGTTCTCGACGATCGGGCGCGGGCCGACCAGGCTCATTTCCAGCCGCAGCACGTTGAACAGTTGCGGCAGTTCATCGAGGCTGGTGCGGCGCAGCAGCGCGCCGACCCGCGTCACGCGCGGGTCACACCGTAGCTTCTGGGTCGCCGCCCATTCGGCCGCCGCAGCCGGATCGCTGCTGAGGACATGCTCCAGGATCGCCGCGCTGTTCTGGCTCATGGAGCGAAATTTATAGCAGGGAAAACGCCGTTTTGAAGCGCCCAGCCGCATGTGGGCATACAGCACGGGCCCACCGTCAAGCTTGACCGAGAGGGCGATGACGAGCAGCAACGGCGACAGGAACAGCACCATCAGCAAGGCGCCGCATATGTCCAGCACGACCTTGGCCATGCGTGCCGCCGGGCGCGCGATGTTGCCCTGGTAGGAGACCATAGTCAGGTCATGGCGGAAAAAATACGGCTCGACGCTACCCGCTGCTGGCAGCCCCTCCGACTGCGGCATGATGGCGAATGGCACGTTCTCCAACACCAGATCTTCGTTTAGGGCACGGTCTAGTAGCTGGTTCGGCTGCGGTGCCAGCACGACCAGATGGGCATGGAACTGCTGAATCAGCCGCGTCCAATAGCGATCCTCCGGTTGACGGCCAACCGACGACGACGGGTCGGCCTGCGAGGAATGTATCACGCCGACGATCCTGTAGCCGAGTTCTGGCTCGGCGGTCAGCGCCTCTGCAACCCGGTCCACCGCCTCCTGCGCGCCGACCACCAGGGTCCGTATTTGCCACAGTCCCGTCGTCTCCAGCCCACGCCGGGTAAGGTCACGTAGTAGGGCCAGCAGCGCCGGAAACAGCAGCCAAGTGCCGAACACGACGACGCGGGAAGTTCCAGTGCCAAAGGTAAATTCGGCGAACGCACTGCACAGCAGAGCCATCGCACTTGCCGCGACCACATCCGGCATCTTCCACCAGAGCGGTACTCGGCGATTGTAGTGGCCCTGGACGGTGAAATACCCGATCAAGCCAGCGAGGATGACCGCGAACTCGGCAGCGAGGGTGCGCGCGTGACCCGGCAGAAAGGAGGTCGGATGCTGATCGAACGGCACCAAGCCCGATGCATCAATTCGCCAGGCGACAAGCAGTGACAGCAGCGCCGCGATGATGTCAGCCGTTGCCAGCGCTACGGCACTGCCGGAACGGGCGGCCACCACCGGCAGTATGGCGCCGGAGCGCCGATTGGTGGCCGGACCTACTCCCAGTCCTGACCAGGCCCCCGGTATCTTGAGTCTTTGGCTCATGCAGCATGCCCAACATTTGGTGGTCGCGAAGTAACCAGCATTGTACCGATTATCTGACCGACACAGTTATTTGACATTCCACCCAGACGAGCACCGAAACCTACGGATATGGATACGGCTTCGATCAGAAAGGTAGGGAATACACTCATTCAAGCTTCAGCGGTAAACACGTGTTGTTAACCTGCCGACTCTGCCGTTCGTCTAATCGGCCAAACCTGGAAGGGTTGCACGCAGCCGGCTTTTTTGGTCTGCCGAGACTGAACTTTTAAGCCTGGATATGGACCCTTTCGAACTGCCCATCTTGGTGACGTCACTTGGCACGGAGACAAACAGGATCCGCGTGATCGGGCAATATATTGACGCTTAATTTATGAACCGTGCGCGTTTGCATCTCGACTAGTTAAATGTATGGTGCATCGCAGCGTAGCCAAACAAATCCACATTTACTATTAAGCATCCGTTACATCACAGAATTGTGAGCGTATTTTTGTTTCTCGAACAAACCTCTCGGCTTAACCGGGGTTTGAGTAAGGCAACCGGATTGCCTTGTGGTGGCACCTCTGGTAGCTGCAACGCATCTGACCGGTGCGATCGCGACCAGGAAGGATAGAAGCATGCCGTATCCGGATCGTTCTCAAGCGGATCGGCCCGATGAAGCATCCGGGACCTCCGCCCT
>JAYTTA010000033.1:0-2792 GCA_043745345.1 Acetobacteraceae bacterium
CGGATTTCCTTGCCTTTGGTGTAGGTCGCATCGCTGCCCTCGACGAAGAACCTGGCCAGGCGCGCCGGCGACAGGCCGCGCAGCAGCGTCGACGGATAGCGGCCTGCGCGCGCGATGGCGATCGCCGGCTCGTCGATGTCGGTCGCGAACACCTGCAGCCGCGGCACCGGGCCGGCAATGCCGTCGGCGTGCTCGCGCAGCAGCATCGCCAGCGAATAGGCCTCCTCGCCGCTAGCGCAGCCCGGCACCCAGACCCGGATGGTGTCGTCGACGCCCTTGCCCGCGAACAGCATCGGTATTACCGTCCGCTCCAGCACCTCGAAGATCTCGGTGTCGCGGAAGAAGCTGGTGACGCCGATCAGAAGGTCGCGGAACAGCATGACGATCTCGGCGCTGTCGATCTCCAGCCGGACCACATAATCCTGCAGCTGGGTCAGGCTCAGCACCTGCATTCGCCGTTGCACCCGGCGCATGAAAGTTTTTTCCTTGTAGCCGGTGAAATCATGGCCAAGTTGGCGCCGCAACAGGTCGCAGATCGCCAGCCTTGCAGCCTCGGTCTGCTCGATGGGTGGCTCGGCCGGTCCCGTGAGGGCGTGATGCGCCTCCCGCACCGCCAGGATGCGGCCCGGCATGAGCTCCACGGGGGCCACGATATCGACCGCACCGGTAGCAATCGCGCTGGCCGGCATGCCGCCGTGCTGGGCGGGGATGCTGCCGGTCATCGGCGCGCCGCCCTGGGCCAGGGTCAGCCCGCCGCGCGCCTTGATCGACTTGAGGCCAAGCGCACCGTCGCTGCCGGTGCCCGACAGCACGATGCCGATCGCGTCCTCCGCCAGTTCGGTCGCCATCGAGTCGAAGAACAGATCGATCGGGGTCGGCTCGCGCGGCTCGTTGAGGCCCGGTTTGTGGGGATGTAGCCGCCCGTCGCGCAGCGTCACGACAACGCCGGCAGGCGGCACATAGACGTGGTTCGCCTCGACCAGGCAGCCCTCGCCGGCCTCGATGATCGGCATCGACGTCCATCGCCCGAGGATTTCCGGCAGCATGCTTTTACGGTCCGGCGGCAAGTGCAGGATGACCACGAAGGCCATGCCGCTGTCGGGCGGCATGTTGGCGAAGAAGCCCTGAAACGCCTCGATACCGCCAGCCGACGCTCCGATGCCGACGATGGGCAAATGGATTGTTTCAGGTCCTGCCTTGGGAATCGCGCCGCCTTCCGGTGTCGTCAATGGATGCCTCAAATGGTAGATGCCCAAACAGATCGTATGTGCTGTAAAAGTTCAATACGGACGCACGGTTATCGTTGCAATCTGGGTGGGCAGCCCGGCTCGCCCATGTCCCACCACAGGCCAGCAAAGGCGGAAATCCCCTCCCGTGCCAGGGCGATCAGCAGATGCTCGTTCGGCCCGTGCTGGCCGCAGCCGCTGTAACTGTGCGGCACCCAGACCAACGCGACGCCTAGCAGGTCTGCGAACACGTCGCCGGGCAGGCCGCCTGAGCTGTTGGGAATCACCTGCACAACGCGGCCGATCGATTCTCTCATGCTCGCGGCTGCCCATCGCACCCAGGGATCGTCTGGATCGGTGCGGCTGGCGTTCATCCGAATGCCGGCATTTTCAATGGCGATTTCCGGAAAGCCGTGGGCGTCGAGATGGCGGCGCAGCGCCGGCTCGAACGTTGCAGGATCGGTATCCACCGTGTAGCGGATCTGGCAGTGCGCCCGCGCGTCCGGCGCCACCGCGTTGACCGGATTTTCCGGCGCGCCGGAGGTCATCGCCAGCACAATAAAGCTGTTCCAGCCGTATATCTTCTCGGCGGACGTCAACCCCGGCTCGCCCCAGCCGGGGTCAATTGTTTCGACGTTGCCGCCCCCGACCGGGCAGCCGGCCAGCAAGTCCCGCACGCCGGCAGGTATTCCGTTCGCCGGCAACCAATCGCGAAGAAGTATCTTGCCGCGGCGATCGCAGATCGAAGCGAGCGCATGGGCCAGCACGATGGCGGGATCGGCGACTAGCCCGCCCCAGTGGCCGGAATGGACGCCGCCCGACCGCAGCAGCAGGGCCAGGTCGAAATGAAAGGTGCCACGCGTGCCGGTGGCGATGGTCGGCATACCAGGTGCCACCCGCGGCCCATCGCTGGCAATCAGCACGTCGGCGGCGAGTGTTTCCCGGTTTGCCGCCACGAATTCGCGAAGCCCCGCGGAGCCGCGCTCCTCGGCCGTTTCCAGCAAGATCTTCAGGTTGAAGCCCAGCTTTCCGGAACGCGCCGTCAGCACGGCCTCGAGGGCGGAAAAGTTCAGCGCGTGCTGGCCCTTGTTGTCGGCGGTGCCGCGGCCGTACCAGCGGTCGTCCTCTGTGGTCAGGGTCCACGGATCGCGCCCAGCGCACCAAAGCTCCGCCATGCCCCGCACCGTGTCGCCATGGCCGTAACTCAGCACCGTCGGCAGGTTAGGGGCCTCGATGCGCATCGCCAGCAGGATCGGGCCGAACGCCGGAACCGGGTTGGCGTGCACGGCGACTTCGAACCCGAGCCGTTCCAGCCACGGTCGGATGTGGCGTTCGAGGTAGTGCGAAAGGTCGGCCGCATGGCCTGGTTCCTGCGACGTGCTCGGCACCGCGACCAGCTCCGCCAGCCTGGCCGCGACACCGCCATCGTCGAAGGATGCAAGGGCGATATCGATGGCGGATTGCCTTGAACTCATGGGATGATCCTGCGTCGGATTCATCCGCCACGATAGAGCGCGGGCAGCTGATCCGGCAGACCCAATATCTCGTTGGCATTGATCACCAGCT
>JAYTTA010000034.1:0-2785 GCA_043745345.1 Acetobacteraceae bacterium
CCCACAGTTTTAGGCAGCGGCGGTGGCGGGAGCCTGTCGGGCAGGTCCTTGGCCGCCGTTAAGAATTTGACCGCCCGGTCGAGCACCGCCTGGAGCGCCAGGGCGTAAGCGAGGCCCTGCTTGTCGCGGGTGATGTCGAGCGAGCCATATAGGGCCATGCAGTCGGTGCCGTTCTCGATCGTCAGCTTTTCGATCGTGACTGAGGCTTCGTCGTCGGCGAAGGGGGTCAGGCTTGCCATGTTTCCTCCTAGCGGCCCAGTAGGTGTTCCAGCAAGCCGCGCGGCCTGGCGGGCTGGCGGCGAGCATAGCGGCTGTTCTCCGGTTTCGGCAGCGTGATCGCGCGTTGCTTGACGCGGTCGGACAGCGCCGGAAAGGGGTCGATCCCGACCGCGCCGGTCAACGCCGCCACCGACAGGATCGAGCAGCTCGGCGTTGCGGTGTTGGAGCACAGGTAGACGCCGGCGCCGGTTCTCGGATCGTATACTGCCTTCCACACCGAGGTCGGCACCAGCACGCCGTTAGGCCCGATCGACTGGATCTGGTTGCCCTGGAAGGCGGGGCCGGTCACCAGATAAAGCTCCCCACGGCGGGTGGCGAGGGTGCGCAGGGCGGTTTCAATATCGGCCCAAACGCCGCGGTTCAGCGCGCCGGCCTGCGGCACCATGTTGGCGAGCGAGAAGCTTTGCTGCTGCGCCCTGGGGTTCGGCATGTCGCCGGACGGTGCCATGTGGCCGCGGTCATAACCGGAGCGGCGGTAGTCGTCGAGCTGCGCCTGGTCGGCGAAATCCAGCCGCTGCTCGGCGTGGAAGCGTCCGCGCCGGGCCGTGTTGCGCGCGCCGGCCAAGCTATCGGCGGTGAGGTGCTCGGCCGACCACAGCGCGCCGTGGGTGACGCCGGAGGCCAGTGCCGCGTAGCTGTCGTTGCACAGAAAGGTGGTGCGCTGTTCGAGCTTGGCGTTGGTAAGGACGGGTGGCTGGCCGCCTGGAAAGAATTGCGGACAGGCTGCGTAGGCTTCGATCGGGAGCAGGAGGACAAGAATATACAGGAGGCGGGGCATGGTCTCTCCAGGTCGGGGCTCTGCCCCAAGCCCCGCAAAAGGGCAGTCGCCCTTTTGAAACCCCCGACTTAAGTAATGGGTTCCAAGGGTCTAGGCCCTTGGCGGGGTATGGGGCAGAGCCCCTGCTTCCTGACTGCGATCAACCCGAGCAAACCGGCCAGCATCATCAGCTACGACGCAGGTTCCAACACGCCGATGGAGCCGGCGCTGTAGCCGCTCGCGTTATGGCCGATCGCCGACAGGTCGATGGTTTCCAGGAAGCTGCCGATGGTGGCCGAACTCAGCAGCACGTTGAGGCCACCCTGGCTGCGGCCGACCGCGAGGTTGCTGAACGGAGCGTTGCCTGACACCGAGAAGCCGGGGCCCGCCATGCTGCTGCCGAAGTCGAGCGTGTAGTGAGTGCCGCTGCCTGAGAAGGCGCCGGCGGCGCCGGCCTTGCCGAAGGCCGGGATCACGTAGTTGTTGACCTGTCCGTTCACCCCGACCGGACCGGAAGGGGCTGCGATGTCGGCGTCGTGGCTGGTCAGCGCCAGGCTGGCGCTGCCGGCGAAGATGCCGGCGGTGGCGGTGCCTTACGCGGCCTTCTCGAAATGGCGACGGGCGCGCGCCACGGAGAGCGGGCGGTGAGTGCCACCTCCGACGCGATCGGCCGGCTTGTGGTCGCGCGTGAAAGGGCAACGCCGGACGCGTTCCGGTGGGGCCGGGTGCTGCTCTATGGCGTCGTGCTCGTGCTGGCCGCGATCTACCTGGCGCCGATCGCCGTGGTGCTGGTGAACTCGGTACGGTCGTCGCAGGATATCGGCGCCAATGGGGTGATCGGGCTGCCGCACAGTTTTATCGGGGGAAATTTCAGCTCGGCGTGGAGCGGTCACTGCATCGCCCAGCATTGCTCGGGCATCCGGCCCTACATTATGAACTCGTTGATGATGGCGATCCCGGCGACTATTTTGTTTACGTTGCTGGGTGCGGTGTGTGGCTACGCGATTTCCCTGTGGCGGTTCCACGGCGATACCTAGGCGTTCGGTTTGGTGACGATAGGCGTGTTCCTGCCCGAGCAGATGAAGCTGGTGCCATGGGTGCTGGTGCTGCGCGACCTCGGGCTCGCCAACACCGTCGCCGGGCTGGTGTTGACCCATGTCGTGCAGGGCATCAGTTCTATCACGTCGTTCTGCGGCAACTACTATCTCGGCATTCCGCAGGAGCTAATGCGGGCGGCGAAGATCGGCGGCGCCTGAAGCAACTCCGGAAGAATGGGTTGGGCGGGAGATCGTGCTCGGCATCCGCCCCGAATGCATCGCCGAGCCTGGCCAACGGTTCGGCGACGATCCGCGATCGACCGTTTCGGTGTCGGTGCCCGTGGAAATGATCGAGCCGACGGGAGCCGAGACCATTGTCGTGCTGCGCTTCGGGATGGAAAAGATGCTGGGCCGCGTGCCCCCCGACGTGCGGCTGGCGGTCGGGGTACGCGCCGAGTTTGTGACCGACACCCGCAAGATCTGCCTGTTCGATTCCGCTACCGAACGGCTGATCGCGTTAAACGGAGAAAAAGATGAGCGCAACACGGTATCCCTGCCTCGGTGGCCGGGTGGTGATCGTCACCGGCGGTGCCAGCGGCATCGGCGCCGCCTTTACCCGCGCCTTCGCAGCCAATGGCGCGCGCGTCGCGTTGCTGGATCTGCAGCAGGAAGCCGGCGATGCGCTGGCGGAGGAGGTCTCGAAAACCGGCGC
>JAYTTA010000035.1:0-10293 GCA_043745345.1 Acetobacteraceae bacterium
GCGCGCGGCGTAGAGCTCGCGCGTGGTCTTCTGGCTTTTTACCGCCTTGTACATGATCGGCTGGGTAAAGGCCGGCTCGTCGCCCTCGTTATGGCCGTGGCGGCGGTAGCAGACGATGTCGAGCACCACGTCGGTTGCGAACCGCATGCGGAACTCGGTCGCCATACGGGCGCAGAAGATGACAGCCTCCGGATCATCGCCGTTGACGTGCAGGATCGGCGACTGGATGGATTTGGCGACATCGGTGCAGTACAGGCCCGAATAGGCGTGCGCCGGGACCGTCGTGAAACCGATCTGGTTGTTGACGACGAGGTGGATGGTGCCGCCGGTGCGATAGCCGATCAGCTGGCTCATCGCCAAGGTCTCATAGACCAGGCCCTGGCCGGCGAAGGCGGCGTCGCCGTGCATCAGGATGGCCATCACCGATTTCCGGGAACCGGTGTCGCCGGCCTGGTCCTGTCGGGCGCGAACCTTGCCGATCACCACCGGATCGACCGCTTCCAGATGCGATGGGTTGGGCTGCAACGACAGATGAACCTTGTTTCCGTCGATCTCGACGTCGGTCGAGGTGCCCAGGTGATATTTCACGTCGCCCGAGCCCTGCACGTCATCGGGCTTGAAGCTGGTGCCATCGAATTCCGAGAAGATCGCGGTGAACGGCTTCCTGACCACGTTGACCAGGGTGTTGAGCCGACCGCGATGCGGCATGCCGATTGCGACCTCGTTGACGCCGTCGGCCGCACCCGTCTCGATGATGGCGTGCAGCGCCGGGATGGTGACCTCGCCGCCCTCCAGCCCGAACCGCTTGGTGCCGACATAGCGTTTCTGGCAGAACGTCTCGAAGCCCTCGGCCTCGGTCAGCTCACGCAGGATCTTGGTTTTTCCGGCGGCGTCGAAAGCCTTCTTCCACGGCGCGCCCTCGACGCGGCGCTGGATCCAGGATTTCTGATCGGGGTCCTGAATGTGCATGAACTCGACCGCGACCGCGCCGCAGTAGGTTTCGCGCAGGATGGCAAGGATTTGGCGCACCGATGCGGTCTCGAGCCCGAGCACGCCGTCGATGAAGATCGGCCGGTCGAGGTCGGCCTCGGCAAAACCGTAGCTTTTCGGATCGAGCTCGGGATGGGTCTTCGGCACCACAAGGCCGAGCGGATCGAGCGTCGCCTCCAGATGGCCGCGTACCCGGTAGGCGCGGATCAGCATTAGGGCACGAAGAGAATCAAGCGTCGGGGCACGCGATTGCGCCAGGTCAGGTGCCGCGACCGGCGCTGCCTTATCAGGCTTTGCGGCCGGCAGCGACGTATCCTCGAAAGAAATGTGGCGCGGCGCCCAGGAGGCGCCTTCGGCGTCGGTCAGAATGGCGCGGGATTCGTCGTTGAGAGCGGAGAAAAGATCGGCGAAGCTTGGATCGACCGCACCGGGCTTTTCCACCCAACGCGCGTAGAGGTCAGAGATGAACGCGGCATTGGCGCCGCTGAACGCACTTGCCAGGATGTCGACACCGGCCATCGCCTTATTCCTTGTCAAAAGCAAACGGCATCGGACATGGGGTGTCCGACGCCGCCATGTGAGCCTGTCCTACAAGATGCAGGGTTGCCCGCCTCGCATGTGACGCAAGGTCGCGCCTAGCCGGCCAGAGCCTTGACCAGGGTGCTGCCTAGCGCGGCCGGGCTTTCCGCCACATGAATGCCAGCCAGGCGCATGGCCTCGAATTTCGCGGCGGCGGTGTCCCGCCCACCGGAAATCACGGCGCCAGCATGGCCCATGCGGCGGCCAGGCGGCGCGGTGGCGCCGGCGATGAAGCCGACGGTCGGTTTCTTCACCTTGTTGGAGGCCAGGAATTCCGCCGCCAGGATTTCGCTCTGACCGCCGATCTCGCCGATCATGACGATCTGCTTTGTCTCCGGATCGGCCAGGAACATCTCCAGGATCTCGATGAAGTCGGTGCCCTTCACCGGATCGCCACCGATACCGACGCAGGTGCTCTGACCCAAGCCGGCCGCCGTGGTCTGCGCCACCGCCTCATAGGTCAGGGTGCCCGACCGCGAGACGATGCCGACGCTGCCGCGGCGATGGATGTGGCCGGGCATGATGCCGATCTTGCAGGCGTCGGGGGTGATGACGCCCGGGCAGTTCGGGCCGATCAGCCGCGACCTCGATCCCGATAAAGCCCGCTTGACCCGGACCATATCGAGCACCGGGATGCCCTCGGTGATACAGACAATTAACGCGATCCCGGCGTCGATTGCCTCCAATATCGCGTCGGCGGCGAATGGCGGCGGCACGTAGATCGCACTGGCGTTGGCGCCGGTGCGTTCCACCGCCTCGGCCACGGTGTTGAATACCGGCAGATCGAGATGCGTGGTGCCGCCTTTGCCCGGCGTCACGCCGCCCATCATCTTGGTGCCGTAGGCGATCGCCTGCTCGGAATGGAAGGTGCCCTGCGCACCCGTGAACCCCTGGCAAATGACCTTTGTGTTGCGGTCGACGAGAATGGCCATTTAGGCGGCTTCCTTCACGGCCTTAACCACTTTCTCGGCGGCATCGGCGAGATTATCGGCGGAAATGATCGGCAGACCGGACTTGGCCATGATCTCCTTGCCCAAGGCGACGTTGGTGCCCTCCAGCCGGACAACCAACGGCACCGAAAGCTGAACCTCGCGCGCGGCCGCGACGACGCCCTCGGCGATCACATCGCAACGCATGATGCCGCCGAAGATGTTGACCAGGATGCCCTCGACGTTTGGATCGGACAGGATGATCTTGAACGCCGCGGTCACGCGTTCCTTGGTCGCGCCGCCGCCGACATCGAGGAAGTTGGCGGGCGCCGAGCCGTAAAGCTTGATGATGTCCATGGTCGCCATTGCAAGGCCGGCGCCGTTGACCATGCAGCCGATCTGGCCGTCCAGCGCCACGTAGTTCAGCGCGTGCTTGGCCGCTTCGAGCTCCTTGGGGTCCTCCTCGGCCTCGTCACGCAGCTTCTCCAGATCCTCGTGCCGATACAGCGCGTTGTCATCGAAGCTGACCTTGGCATCAAGCGCCATCACGTCGCCGGCGCCGGTCACCACCAGTGGATTGACCTCGATCACGGCGCAGTCGAGCTCGACAAAGGCGTGATACATCTTCGTGACAAATTTCTCGAACACTCTTATCTGCTTGCCCTCAAGGCCGAGCCCGTAGGCGAGCTTGCGCGAGTGAAAGCTTGAGATGCCAGAAGCCGGGTCAATGAACACCTTCAGGATCTGCTCGGGGTGGTGCTCCGCAACCTCCTCGATCTCCATGCCGCCCTCGGTCGAGGCCACGATCGCGACGCGCGCGGTGTCGCGATCGATCAGTAGCGACAGATAAAGCTCGCGCGTGACGTCGCAGCCGGCCTCGACATAGACCCGGTTGACCTTTTTACCCTGCGGGCCGGTCTGCTTGGTAATCAGCGTGTGGCCAAGCATCGCCTCGGCGGCGGCGCGGACTTCCTCCGCCGACTTCGCCAGCCGCACGCCGCCCTTGCCGTTCGGATCGTCGGAAAAACGTCCGGCACCGCGGCCACCGGCGTGGATCTGCGACTTCACCACATAGACCGGACCCGGCAGCCTGGCCACCGCCGCGGCGGCTTCCTCGGGGGTCCAGGCGACATGGCCCTCCGGCACGGTCACACCATAACGGCGCAGCAGTTCCTTGGCCTGGTATTCATGGATGTTCACGGCGTCGCTCCCGTCATTAGGCCAGCAGCTTCTTCGCCGCGTCCACCAGTTCGCGCACGGCGGCGCAGGATTTGTCGAATGCGGCTTGCTCGTCGGCGGTGAGCGCGATCTCGACGATACGTTCGACACCGTTCCCGCCGATCACGACGGGAACCCCGACATACATGTCGCTCTGACCGTACTGGCCTGTCAGGTAGGCCGCCGCCGGCAGCACCCGCTTCTTGTCCTTGAGAAAGCTCTCGGCCATCACGATCGCCGACGCCGCCGGCGCGTAGAAGGCGCTGCCGCGCTCCAGCAGTTTTACGATTTCGCCGCCGCCGTTGGCAGTGCGGGCCACGATCGCGTCGATCTTCTCCTGAGTGGTCCAGCCCATCTTGACCAGATCGGGCACCGGAATGCCGGCGACGGTGGAGTAGCGCGTCAGCGGCACCATGGTGTCACCGTGGCCGCCCAACACGAACGCGGTCACGTCCTCGACCGAGACGCCGAACTCGTGCGCCAGGAAAAGCCGGAACCGGGAACTGTCAAGAACGCCGGCCATGCCGACCACGCGCTCGGCTGGCAACCCGGACTTCTCCTTCATCACCCAGACCATCGCGTCGAGCGGGTTGGTGATGACGATGACGAACGCTTCGGGACAGTGCGCCTTGATGCCGGCCGCGACCTCGGCGATGACGCCGGCGTTCTTGCCGATCAGGTCATCGCGCGACATGCCCGGCATGCGCGGAAAACCGGCCGTCACGATCACCACGTCGGACCCGGCGATCGCCGCATAATCCGACCCGCCGGTCATCAGGCTGTCGAACCCGTCGGCCGGGCCGGACTGCATCAAGTCCAGCGCCTTGCCGGCGGCAACCCCGCCAAACACGTCGAACAATACGACGTCGCCCAGCTCCTTCAAACCGATCAGATGGGCCAGCGTGCCGCCGATATTGCCGGCACCGATGAGCGCGATCTTCTTGCGGGCCGATTTCGTCGCCATGGGCTGGGGTCCTTGTCGCGGGCAGGGTAAATTCAGTTGGTTGCTAGACGATTAGGGAAGGCCGGGCAAGGAAGGCTGGGCTCTGCCCCTGACCCCGCCCGGGTAGCGCCCGGGAGCGCCCAACCTAAGGAAGGGTTACAGAAGGCGACTGCTCCTTGGCGGGTTTGGGCGCAGCAGGCAAAGGTTCCGAGTGGCCGCCTTCGGCCAGTTAGAATGCCTGCGGAGGGAGAGCCCAGGCTTATCGCCTGCGGCGTTGCTCAAAATAATCCCTTGCCGGCGGCAGTCATACAGCGTCAAGGTTATCGCAATAATAACGCGCCGGCAAAAAGCACGGCGCAGCTTGGGGGAATGCCGTTCATGAGCAGCACCACCGTCACCCCGCTGGACTCGATACTTAGCGATGCCGACGGGATGGGGCCGCTCGAACGCAGGCACATGCAATACGCCAACTACCGCGCTGTGGCCGGCGATACCGTCATCACGCCCACCCACAAGCATATCGCCATCGCCAACGGCCTCGGCTGGGGCTTCGACGGCATGGACGGCGTGATCTTCGCCCTGGTGTCGCCGCTGGTGATCCGCGACTTCGCGCTGACCGTGCCGCAATACCGCTCCGGCCTTCAGATCGCGCTGATGGCCAGCATCGTCGGGCTGTATTTCTGGCCATGGCTCTCCGACCGCTATGGCCGCCGCACCCTGCTAGCGATCAACATCGCGCTGTTCTCGCTGCTGATGCCGGTGGTCGCGCTTTCACCGACCTTTACGATTTTCGTCATCGCCCGATGCTTCGTCGGCTTCGCGCTGAGCGGCGAATGGGCGCTCGGGTCGATGCTTGTGGCGGAAACCTGGCCAGCACGGCTGCGCGGCCGGGTGATCAGCATCAGCCGCGGCACCTGGGCGCTCGGTGCCTCGTTCGCTGGCGCCATCACCGGGCTGGTGGTGGCGGACTTCGGCTGGCGGATCGCGGTGATGATTCCCGGCGTGATCGCGCTGCTGGCGATCTATGTCCGCGCCACCTGCCCAGAATCGCCATACTGGGTCCGCACCCAGGATCGCAAGGCCGCCATCCGCGCACGTCAGGCGAGCGGCCACACCGTCGGCGCCATCGATGCCGCCTGGTTTTCGAAGGCCGGCAAAGTCGGCGTACGCCAGGTGTTCGCACCGGACGTGCTGCCATCCACCCTAGTCGCGCTGTTCATCGCCTGCTGCAGCACCAGCATCTTCGGCACCGTGGGCGGCTGGATGCCGCTTTACCTTGCCACCGAAAAGCATTGGTCCACGCAAGAATACAGCCTGTTCTATATCGCCTGGGGCGTGGTCGGTTTCCTCGGCCTGGCGACATCCGGCTGGATCGCCGACAAGGTCGGCCGCCGCGCCGCTTTCCTGGCCATGCTGTTGGAAGGCGGCGTGTTCATGACCGCCTGGGTCTATACCGACAGCCATCTGCTGCTGTGGGTGTTTGGTCTCGCCTGGAGCTTTGGCTTCCTGGGCTTCTGGGGCCCAAGCTCGACCTTGACCGCCGAGATCTTCCCGACCCGCATCCGTGGCGCCGCCAACGGCGTGGTCTGGGCGATCGCCTACTTCGTAGGCTTCGTGCTGTTCCCCTTCATCACGATCGGACTGCAACAGCGCACCGGATCGTTCGCAATGTCGTTCCTGTGCATCCCGGTGCTGATGGCGTTCATGGCCGTCGGCGTTTGGCGATGGGTGCCCGAACACGCCGGCAAGGAGTTGAACGAGATCGCTGTTTGAACTGAACGCCGTAGGCAGTAGGCAAGGTTGGGCTCTCCCTACGCAGGCATTCTAACTGGCCGCAGGCGGCCAGTTAGAACTTTTGCCTGCTCCGCCCAAACTCGCCAAGGCGCAGTCGCCCCTTGTAACCACTTCCTTAAGGGATGCGCTCCCGGGCGGGGTCAGGGGCAGAGCCCCAGCCTTTCTTACCTGCGGCGTTAAGTATCGTCTCCAAATGCACGGCGGCGCAGGTCGTTGAGCTTTTCCCGGCCGCCGGCACATTCTGGGTCGATCTCCAGCTTCTTTGACCAGGCCGCGAACGCTCCTTTGAAGTCTTTCCGGTCGATCGCGATGCGGGTCAGCGTATCGAGTGCGGGGAAGTAGCGCGGTTCCTGTGCCAGGGCTTGCCCGATGTCGGCGATGGCGCCTTGGCTGTCGCCTTGGGCGGCACGGGCGATGGCGCGGCGGTGCCAGGCCTCGGTGAAGCCCGGCTCGAGCGCCACGGCGGCGTCGAAATCCTGCTCGGCCTCGTTACCTGCGTCGTTAGCGAGGGCGCGGGTGCCGCCGGCCATCAGCAGGTCCGCGGCGGCAGAGGGCGATTGCAGCCACAGCAGTTGCACGCGCTGTTCGATCTGGACGGCGGCGTCCTCGTCCGGCGCCGCCCGCAGCGCGGTCAGGAGGACATCAAGCTGCGTCTTGCGGTCGGGCAGCTTTGGCTCCGCGTTTTCAGCGAAGACTGGGGATGTGAGGGCCAGGCAGACAAGAACCGCGCGCAGCATTCGGGTAGGATCGGCCCGAACCGGCAGGCGGCGCCAGTGTTGGGGCGGTGGTTTCCTCATGCGATCCATCGATAGATCCAGGTTTCCGACAGCGGCCCGTGGTCGTTGGCCAGAAAGCAGTGCATCTCGATCAACTTCGCGTCGCCCGGCACCAGGTCAAAGCTGATGCGCCAGCCGGCCAGTTCGGTGACCGGCGCCACGATTACGTTCTCGATCCGCCCGGCGCTGGCGCCGATGTCGGCACGGATCGCGGCGTCTGGTACTAGCCTGCGCATCGCCTCGCCGCCGAGATCAAGCACAAAGAAGCGTGAACCTGGCGCCTCCGCCTCCCCTACCCGCGTGTCCGTGAACCGGCCAAGGGCGGATGAGGTAGGGCCTGCAGCATCGGCCCAGCCCCAGTAAAGGCGATAGGTGAAAACATGTTCGGCGTTGGCCGCCAGCTTTTCGCGCGGTCGCCAGAACGAGACGATGTTGTCCTCGGTCTCGTTGCTGGTCGGGATTTCCACCAGCTCGACCGTGCCGGAGCCCCAGTCGCCGGCCGGCTCGACCCATAGACTCGGGCGCTTGTTGTAGAGCACCGCAGGATCGAGATAGTCGGAAAAAGCGCGCTTGCGCTGCATCAGCCCGAAGCCGGTCGGTCCGGTTTCGGCGAAGGCGCTGATCTGCATGACCTTCGGGTTGGCGAGCGGGCGCCAGATCGCCTCGTTGCCGGCGATCCCGGCGGACGTCATCGACAGACCTTCCGAATCGTGGACCGCCGGGCGCCAGTCGTCGATCCCGCGGCGGTCGGCGGCGTCGAAGAAATACATGCTGGTCAGGGTGGCGATGCCGGCGCTGGCGAGGTCGGCGCGTGGATACAGGGCGCAAGCGACCTCGAACACCGTGTCCTCGCCCGGGCGCACGGCGAACCGGTACGCGCCGGTGGTGCTGGGGGTGTCGAGCAGGGCGTGGATGACGAGCGAGGCGGCACCTGGCTGCGGGCGTTCCAGCCAGAATTGGGTGAAACGGGCGAATTCCTCGATTCCCGGATCGCCGGTGCGGATGGACAGGCCGCGCGCCGACAGGCCGTATGTCTGGCCGCGGCCGACGGCGCGAAAATAGCTGGCGCCGAGAAAGACGCAGAACTCGCTGAACTCGTCTGGGCGGTGGATGGGCGCGTGGATGCGAAAGCCGGCAAAGCCGAGGCGCGCGATCGTCTCCGGGTCACCGGCCGGGACCGTCGTCGGATCGGCGTGCTCAAACAAGCCGGGGCTGTAGGCGATAGGGGAGGCCTGACCGTCGGCGACCTCGAACATCTCGACGCGTTCGCGATAAAGGAAGCCGCGCGAGAAGAACTGAGCCTGAAACGGCAGGTTCCGGTCGCGCCACAGCGCACGCTCGGGGCGGAAGCGGATGCCGCGATACTGATCGTAGGTCATCGGATCGAGTGCGGCGGGCAGTGCCAATTCAGGTGGCTGGAATGGTTTCCCCGCTAGTTCCCGCGCCAGCCGCCGGACGGTGGCATCGTCGAAAGCCGTTGCGTCCGATGAACGCGTGGTTTCGGCGGCCGCAGCCGGCCCGAGCACGGCAAACAGGGACGCGCCGGCTGCGGCGTGGATCAGGCTTCGTCGATCCACGGGCGACCCTCCACCGCAGCCTACGCCCCTAGCCGGCTAGTTTCGATGTTGCCAGCGCCGCCGGCTTCGGGCCGCCCGCCATCCAGTCCAGCAGCTCGATGGTGTGCACGATCGGCAGGCCGCCGCCGGCGAGCTGTGTGATGCAGCCAATGTTGCCGGCGGCGATCAGGTCCGGTTTCGTCGCGACAATATTTCCGAGCTTGCGTTCCCGCAGGCGGCTGGCGATTTCGGGTTGCAGCAGGTTGTAGGTGCCCGCCGAGCCGCAGCAGATATGCGGCTCGGCGGGCTCCACGATTTTGAAGCCGGCGGCGGCAAGCAGCTTCTTCGGCTCGGCGGTGACGCGCTGGCCGTGCTGCAGGCTGCATGCGGAATGGTAGGCGACAGTCAGGCCGGGCGCCTGCCGGGTTGGCGTATAGCTGATCTTCGACAGGTATTCGGAAATATCCATCGCAAGACCGGATACCTTCTCGGCGCGCGCGCGCTCGTCGGGCTCCGCCTCGCGGAACATGTGCGCGTAATCCTTCACGACAGTGCCGCAGCCGGACGTGTTGATGACGATGGCGTCGAGCCCCTCGCCGTCGATCTCGCGCGTCCAGGCGTCAATGTTGGCGCGCGCGGCGTCGGCGGCCGGATCGTGCCGGCCCATATGCCCGACCAGCGCGCCGCAGCAGCCGACACCGCGCGCGACCACGACCTCGATCCCGATGCGGGTCAGCAGCCGGATGGTGGCCTCGTTGATCTCCGGCGCCAGCACGGTCTGCGCGCAGCCGGCGAGCAAGGCGACGCGGCCGCGGCGCTCACCGACCGCCCGGTGCACGCCGGCGCCCTGCATGGTGCCGGCGTGCGGCAGGCGCCTGGGTGCCAGCCGCAGCATGGCGCGCAGCCGGTTGGCGAGCTGGCTTTCGCCCGGGATCAGCCCGGCGAACGGTTTTGCCAATCGGGTGCCGAGCATGGCGGCACGCATCAGCTTGGGACGTGGCAGCACGAACGCCAGCGTGTTGCGCAAAAGGCGCTCGTGCCAGGGTCGGGTAAAAGTCTGCTCGATGTGTGTGCGGGCGTGATCGACCAGGTGCATGTAGTCGACGCCCGATGGGCAGGTGGTCATGCACGCGAGGCACGACAGGCAGCGATCGACATGGCGCACCACCAGTTCGTTGGCGTCGGCGCCGGTCTCCAGCATGTCCTTGATCAGGTAGATGCGGCCGCGTGGGCTGTCGAGCTCGTCGCCCAGTAGCAGGAACGTCGGGCAGGTCGCGGTGCACATGCCGCAATGGACGCAGCTGCGCAGGATCTGGTTGGACTCCGCGATGTCGGGATCGCGCAGCTGCTCGGCGGTGAAGTTGGTCTGCATGGCAATTACATTCCCGCGTAGAAGCGGCCAGGGTTGAGAAGGAAGCCGGGGTCGAACGCGGCCTTCACTCGGCGCGTGATGAGAGCCATCGCGCTGGCCTCCGGCGGGATCACAGCGACCGCGGCGCGCAACGCAT
>JAYTTA010000036.1:0-10275 GCA_043745345.1 Acetobacteraceae bacterium
CAAATCTGCGATATGCGGCTCGGCAAAGGTGTCGTGCACTGCAAGGACACGCCGGGCTTCATCGCCAACCGCATCGGCACCTACTGGATCACCTGCGCCATCAACGAGGCGATCGTGCGTGGACTAACGGTCGAGGAAGCCGACGCCGCGCACCGGCCGATGGGCATTCCCAGCACCGGCGTGTTCGGCCTGGTCGACCTGGTCGGGCTTGATCTTATGCCGCTGGTGTCGAAATCGATGCTGATCAGCTTGCCGCCAGACGATGATTTTCGCCGCATCTTCAAGGAACATCCGGTGCTCGGCCAGATGATCGCCGAGGGCAATATCGGGCGGAAGGGGAAAGGCGGTTTCTATCGTATGGCCGGGCGCGGCACCGATCGGGTGCGCGAGGCGATCGACCTCGCAACCGGCAGCTACCGCGCCGTCGAGAAGCCGAGCCTGGAGGCGGTCGATGCCGGCCGACGCAACTTGGCAGCGATGGCCGACCATCCGAGCCCGGTCGGCAAATACTCTCGCGCCGTTCTGGTCCAGACTCTGGTGTATGCGGCATCCTTGGTGCCGGCGATCTCGGACAACATACCCGACGTCGATGCCGCAATGAGGCTTGGTTATGCCTGGGGCGAGGGCCCATTCGAGCTGATCGACAAGCTCGGCACCGACTGGCTGGCGGAGGCGGCCGTGCAGGCTGGTCTGTCCGTGCCGCCGTTGCTGGCGCTGGCACGCAGCAAGACTTTCTACCGCACCGAAAACGGCAACCTGCAGTGCCTGACACCGACCGGCGACTACGCACCGGTGCAGCGTCCGGACGGCGTACTGCTGCTGTCCGACATCAAGCGGGCGTGCAGACCGGTGTTGAAAAACAGCTCGGCCAGCGTGTGGGACATCGGCGACGGCGTGCTGTGCTTCGAGTTCACCAGCAAGATGAACGCGCTTGACCCCGAGATCCTTGGCCTGCTTGGCAAGAGCATCGGCCTGGTCGCCAAATCCTACAAGGGCCTGGTGGTCTACAACGAGGGTGAGAACTTTTCGGTTGGCGCCAACCTTGGGCTCGCTCTGTTCGCTGCCAACGTTGCCGCCTGGCCGGTCATCGAAGAACAGATCGCCGGCGGCCAGGCCACCTATAAGGCGTTGAAATACGCCCCCTTCCCCAGCGTCGCTGCCCCCTCCGGCATGGCGCTTGGCGGCGGCTGCGAAATCCTGCTGCACTGCTCGGCGGTCCAGGCTCATGCCGAAACCTACGCCGGGCTGGTCGAGGTCGGCGTCGGGCTGCTGCCCGGCTGGGGCGGCTGCAAGGAGCTGCTGGCTCGCTGGCAGGCCAACCCGAAGATGCCTCGCGGACCGATGCCGGCGGTCAGCAAGGTTTTCGAGATTATCTCTACCGCTCAGGTCAGCAAGTCTGCGGCGCAGGCACAGAGCCTCGGTTTCCTGCGTGCCAGCGACGGCGTGACGATGAACCGCGATCGGCTGCTGCAGGACGCGAAGAACCGCGTGCTGGCAATGGCCAAAGACTACCAGCCGCCGAAACCCGCCGAGTACCGGCTGCCCGGGCCGGGTGGCCGCGCCACGCTCGAGGTCGCGGTCGAGGGTTTCGCCATGGTCGGCCGCGCCACACCGCACGATGTCGTGGTCTCCCGCGCCGTCGCACGGGTGCTGACCGGCGGCGACGCCGATCCGCTCGACATCCTGACCGAAGACGACATCACCGACCTGGAGCGCACCGGTTTCCTGGAGCTGCTGCGCACCCCGGGAACGCTCGCCCGTACCGAGCACATGCTGAACACCGGCAAGCCGCTGCGCAATTAAGGATCTGAAATATGGCCAGCTACACAGCGCCTTTGCGTGACATGCGGTTCGTGATGCACGAGCTGCTCGACAGCTCTAGCCTGTCCACCCTGCCCGGCTACGAGCAGGCAACGCCCGAGCTGATGGACGCGGTGATCGAGGAAGCTGCCAAGCTGGCGCAGAACGTCCTGTTCCCGCTGAACCTGTCAGGCGATGCCGAGGGCTGCACCTATGAGAACGGCGTCGTGCGAACGCCTGCCGGGTTCAAGGACGCCTACGCGCAGATGATCGCCGGCGGCTGGACCTCGCTCGCCTGCGATCCAGAGTTCGGCGGCCAGGGTATGCCGAAGCTGGTCAGCACGGTGTTCGAGGAAATCGTCTCCAGCGCCAACATTGCGTTCGGGATGTATCCTGGGCTGTCACACGGCGCCTACCGCGCCTTGCATGCGCACGGCAGCACGGCACTGAAGGAGAAGTATCTACCGAAACTGGTGGACGGCACTTGGTCCGGCACGATGTGCCTGACCGAGCCGCAATGCGGCACCGATCTCGGCCTGATCCGCACCCGCGCGGAGCCGGACGGCGACGGCGGCTTTCGCATCACCGGGACCAAGATTTTTATTTCCGCCGGCGAGCACGACCTTACCGAAAACATCCTGCATTTGGTGCTGGCGAAACTTCCTGGTGCTCCGTCAGGAACCCGCGGCATCAGCCTTTTTCTTGTGCCGAAATTCCTGCCAACGGAGGATGGCCGTCCCGGTGCGCGCAACGGCGTCAGCTGCGGCAGCATCGAGCACAAGATGGGCATCAAAGCCTCGGCCACCGCCGTCATGCACTTCGACGGCGCGCAGGGCTGGCTGGTCGGTCGCGAGAACAGCGGCATGCGCTGCATGTTCACGATGATGAACGCGGCCCGGCTGGCGGTCGGCATGCAGGGACTCGGATTGGCTGAAACCGCCTATCAGTCGGCCGCCGCCTATGCGCGTGACCGCCGCCAGGGCAAGTCGGTTAGCGGCAAGACCGACCCGGCGCAGCAAGCCGACCCGATCATCGTGCATCCCGACGTGCGCCGCATGTTGCTCGAAAGCCGGTCGATGACCGAGGCCGGCCGGGCGCTGTCATACTGGTGCGGCATGGAGCTCGACCGCGCCGAGCGCCACCCCGACCCGGCGGCACGCCAGGAGTCTGACGATTTGGTCGCGCTTCTGACGCCGATCCTGAAATCCGCGTTGACCGATTTGGGCTCCGACGCCGCCAACGCCGCGGTGCAGGTCCATGGCGGCCACGGCTACATCCACGAATGGGGCGTCGAGCAGCTGGTCCGCGATGCCCGCATCTGCCAGATCTACGAGGGCACCAACGGCATTCAGGCGCTTGACCTGGTCGGCCGCAAGCTCGGCCAGGATACCGGTCGGCTGCTGCGGCGGTTCTTCCACCCGGTTTCTGAATTCTTGGCGGCGCACGAGCATAGCCCTGGCCTGGCCGAGTTCGTCGGCCCGACCGCCAAGGCGCTGGGCCGGTTGCAGCAGGCGACGATGGCGGTGGCGGCGCGCGGCATGACTAAGCCTGAGGAAGCCGCGGCAGCCGCGACCGACTATCTGCGGCTTTTTTCACTTGTCGCAATGGCGTTCATGTGGTGCCGCATGGCCGAGGTCGCGCACCGCAAGCTGGCCGGCGCTACTGCCGAGGCGGCGTTCTACCAGGCCAAGATCGACGTCGGGACGTTCTTCATGGCCCGCGTGCTGCCCCGCCATTCCAGCCATTTCCAGGCGGTGATGGCGGGGGGCGAGACGTTGATGCGGATGCCAGAGGTTGCGTTTTAGGTAGGAAAGCCTGGGCTCTGTCCAAACCCGCAAAGGGGCAGTCGCCCCTTTGAACCCTTCTGTTTGGTTAGGCGGATCCAGGAGCGCTGCTCTCAACGCTTGAAAGGGAGGCAGAGCTTGGGGCATAGCCCCGAGCTTTTTGCTTACCGCATCAGTCAAGCAAGCTTTCAAGTTGCACCAGATCGATTGAGAAGGAACAATCCCGCAGCAGTGCCTCGGCCGGCAATCCGGTCGGGCCGCGTATTTCGGAATAGCTGCCGCGCCGTAGCTGGCACAGGCCGTAAAAGAACCGGTCGCACCAATCGGCCGGTGCCGCCGCCAGCACGCGCACATTATCGGGCGAGAACATCAGCCCGGTGAGGTCGGAGCCAAGAGTCGCGAACACGTGTGTCGCCTCGCGGAACATCGCAACCTGCTCCGTGAACGGCAGGATACCAACCTCGACGCTGGTGTAGCCGTGGCGGGCCAACACCTCAAAAACCGCGGCTTCGTTTTCGAGCCGGCGGGTGAAGGCGAAACGGCTGACCGCAAGCTTCTTCGGCAGCAGCACCGGATCGATGCGGGGCGGAATAGCCCGCATTATGTCCAGCGCAGCCGGATGGGGGATGTGGTCGGACCACACTGACGCCACCATCCAGGCATTGTGCAACAAATAATCCTCGATCGGATCAATGCGGATAAGACGTTCCTCGGCGATGCCGAACGCCATCAGGCTATCCAGCACCGCGTCGCCGAGACTGCCGTCGCCGCGGCGCCGGGTCATCCAGCCGGGCACCACATAACTGAATGAATTCGGGCGGAAATACTCGGCCAGCGCCGCGCGGGGCAGCAGTTCGCCAAGCCAGTGACCCCAGGTTCCCTCGCCGCAACGTGCGACGATGACGCAGGGTGCGTCGATCTCGACCACCGGGCGCGGCGTCTGGAAAATCTCGCGGCGGCGTTCGAGATTTTCAACAAGGCCCGGCGGGATCTGCTCCTCCAACTCGGCGCCACCCGAGGTCACCAGAAAGTCGCCGCCGCCATGCAGCACGGTGTCTGGACGGAGCTGGCAGATCTCGACCTCGGTCACCGTCGCACGACGGCCCTGGAACGCGTCCTCGAACACCTGTCGGGCAAAGTCCGGATTGAATTCAGCCAGGTTCGACGCCACCAGCGAGCCCGGTAGCTCGATCGAGAGGCGGCCGAGCAATACTTCCGAGCGCAGGCAGATCTCTCGCACACGGGCGACCGGCAGGGCGATACCTGAAACCGCCATTCCTACAGGCTTACCTTCTCGTCCGAATTCACGCCGAGCTGCTTCAGCTTGCGGTGCAGGGCGCTGCGCTCCATCCCAACGAAGTGCGCGGTCCGGCTGATGTTGCCGCCGAAGCGTAGCAACTGGGCGTGCAGGTACTGAGTCTCGAACAGGTCACGCGCCTCACGCAGCGGCAGCGCCATGATGTCGGCGGCGGGATCGATGGTCAGCAGCGCCGGCGCGCTGGAGCTGATTTCCGGCGGCAGCATGTCGGCGCGGATCGGATCGGTGGCGCGGCCGGGCGCCATGATCAGCAGCCAGTCCATTAGGTTCCGCAGCTGGCGTACGTTGCCGGGCCAATCGTAAGCCTGCAACGCAGACAACGTGTCGGCGCTGAGCTCGCGGAACGGCATGCCGCTGCTCTCGGCCGACCTCGCGATGAAGTAGCGCGCCAGCACCGGCACGTCGTCACGCCGCTCCTTCAAGCTGGGCACCCGCAGCGGTACCACGGCCAGGCGGTAATAGAGGTCCTCACGGAACCGGCCGACGGCGATCTCGGCGGTCAGGTCGCGGTTGGTGGTGGCGATCACGCGGACATCCACCTTGACCCGGGCCGAGCCACCGAGCCGCTCGAAGGTCTGGTCCTGCAACGCGCGTACGATCTTGCCCTGCGTCTCGATCGGCATGTCAGAGACCTCGTCGAGCAGCAGCGTGCCGTTATGGGCGCGCTCTAACACCCCCGCGCGCCGCGGCGCGGCGGCCGGGTCGGCGCCCGCCTCGACGCCGAACAGCTCCTCCTCGAAACGCCCCGGCGCCAGGGTCGCGCAGTTCAGCACCACGAACGGACCCTCGGCGCGGCGTGAGCTGGCGTGGATCATCCGCGCCACGACCTCCTTGCCGGCGCCGGCGGCACCCGAGATCAGCACGCGCGAGCCGGTCGGCGCCACCCGCTCGACACCGGCACGAAGCAGGCCGATCGCCGGGCTGTCGCCGGTCAGGCTGGTTTCCGGCCCAGCGCGCAACCGCAGCTCGGCGTTCTCGCGCGCCAGGCGAGAGGCCTCAAGCGCGCGGCGGACGATCAGCAGCAGGCGGTCGGACTGAAACGGCTTCTCGATGAAGTCGTAAGCACCGTGCTGGATCGCCGTGACCGCGGTCTCAATGGTGCCATGGCCGGAGATCATTACCACCGGCACATGCGGCTCCTCGCTGTGCAGGGCGGCCAGAATGCCGAGCCCGTCGAGCTTCGATCCCTGCAGCCAGACATCGAGGATGACCAGCGACGGCCGACGAAGGCGGAAGGCGGCAATGGTGGCGTCGCTGGTCGCCGCCTGCCTGGTCTCATAGCCTTCGTCGCTCAGGATGCCGTCGACCAGCATTCGGATATCCGGCTCGTCGTCGACAATCAGGATTTCATGCGCCATCCGGACACTGCCCGCTCAAATTCGACCTGCTGAGGAATGGGCCGGTGCCGCGCCAATCTGGACGGCAACCGCCGGTTGCAAAATCGCCATCGGAAGGATCAGCGTGGCCACCGTGCCGGGCCCCGGGTTGCGATCCTCGAGTAGCACGTCGCCGCCATGGTCTTCCATTATCTTCTTCACGATCGCCAGACCAAGGCCGGTCCCTTTCGGCTTGTGGGTGACATAGGGTTCGGTCAGCTTGGCACGGTCCTCGGCGGGCAAGCCGATGCCGTCATCGCTTACGCTGAGCTGCACAGCGCCGTCCGCGGGCTCGACCGCCAGGCGGATGCGCCCGGCACCCGGGCGCATGGCCACCGCGTCAGCGGCATTCTGCAGCAGGTTGGTCAGCGCCTGGCCGATCAGCCGGCGGTCGCATGGCACGATCGGCCCAACGTCGGGGATGACCGTCGTCCACACGATCTGCGGCCGTGCGGTCTTCTGCAGGATCAGCGCCTCGCGCGCGATGCGGCTGACATCCTCGGGCCGGATGACCGGCAGCGGCATACGGGCGAAGTTGGAGAATTCATCGACCAGGCGCGCGATGTCGGCGACGCTGCGCACGATGGTGTCGGCGCATTGGGCGAAGGTTTCAGGGTCGGAGGTTATCTCGCGCGCGAACCGCCGCTTCAGCCGTTCAGCCGACAGCTGGATTGGGGTCAGGGGATTCTTTATCTCGTGGGCGATGCGGCGCGCCACATCGGTCCAGGCGGCTTTGCGCTGCGCTGATTGCAGCTCGGTGATGTCGTCGAAGGTGGCGACGAACCCGTCAGTGCGCCCACCGGTCAGGTCGGCGCCGATCCGCACCAGCAGCGTGCGGCGACGGGCCGGCGGGCCGATCTGGACCTCCGCGGTGTGGGCCCGTTCGGGCTCCAGCTTGGCCTGTGTCACTAGGGCTGCGAACTCCGGAACGACGCTGCCGAGGTCGTGGCCGACGGCCGCGAGCAGGTCAATGTCGAGCAACTCGCGCGCCGCCCGGTTCGGCAGCTCGATGCAGCCCTGCGCGTCGAGGCCGATCACCCCGGCGGAGACACCCGAAAGCACCGTTTCGGTGAACCGGCGGCGGTCGTCGATCTGGCTGTAGGCGTCCATCAGCTCGGAGCGCTGTGCCGCCAGCTGTCCGGTCATGCGGTTGAACGCGCGTGACAGCCCGGCGATCTCGTCCTGGGTGCGGGTTTCCGGAACCCGGACCTCGAGGTCGCCGCCACGCACCCGCTCGGCGGCGTGGATCAGCCGGCCGATCGGCCGGGCGATCTGGTTGGCCATGACCAGGCCGATGAGCACCGCCGCCGACAACACGAGCAACGCCACTACGGCGAAGATCCAGGCGAAGGTGATCTGCAGCCACGACCGGTTCTCATCGAGCCGGCGGTACTCGGCCACCGCCGCCTCGGTGTGGTTCATGTAAGCGAGAATCGAGGGGTCCACCGGCCGGCCGATCAGCAGCATCAAGGGAGGCGTGCTTTCGAGCTGTACCACGGCGCGGACGCCGGCGCCGTCCTCATCGTTAAGCACCACAACCTCGCCGGCGCGGGCGCGCTCAGTGACCCAGGATGGCGTGTTGTTGGAGCCTACATCGGCAAAGATGCCGGCCGAGGCCATCACTTGTCCGGTCACCGGCTCGAAGATCACCGCCTCGGTCAAGCCGCGTAAGGTCGTCTGCGTCGCCAGCACCTCGGCGAAGGCCGCGGGGTCGGCCGCCAGGATGTGCCCGGCCCGGGTCAGATCGTTGCCCATCTCCAGGGCGACCGCACGGATGTTGTTGCGGTGCTCCTCAAGGTAGCCGCGCGAGGCCTGCAGCGACTGGTCGAGGGCAGCGCGCACCGGGTCGTTGAACCAGGACTGGATGCCAAAATGGAAGAACACGACGGCGAACACGGCAACCACAATGGTCGGCGCCACTGCGACGCCGCTGAACAGCAGCACCAGCTGGACATGCAGGCGGGAACCCGCGGAGCCGCGCCGGCGCTCGACCCAGACACGGGTAAGGCGGCCGGCGAGCACGACGCCGAGCAGAAGCAGTACCGAGACGTTGGCAAGTACGAGACCGACACCGAGGCCTGGACCCAGGCTGAGTGGCGTGCCGTGCACGATAAGGATGAAGGTCGCGATGCTGACGCCGAGTGCGGCCGCGGCCAGCAGCAGGGTCGCCAGCTTGCCCAGCGCCGCGTCGCCGATGCGTTGCGCCAGCGAGCGTTTCTGCGGTGTGGCCGGCTCGAGCGAGGAGCGGTTCGGCGCTACGTTCATGCGATGCCGCGCACCACCGGTATCTCGAGGTCACGGATCTTCTTGCGCAGCGTGTTGCGGTTGAGGCCGAGCATCGCCGCAGCCTTGATCTGGTTGCCGCGCGTGGCAGCCAGGGTCATCTGGATCAGTGGCCGCTCGACCTCGGCGATCACCCGGTCGTAGATCCCCGATGGCGCCAGGCCGTCCTCGTGGGCGGCCAGAAACTGACGGATATGGCGCTCGACCGCGCCGGCCAGCTTTTCGGGGCCGGCCACCGCCGGTTCGGCATCCATCGCGACATCGGCCAGCTCCGCGTGGATCACCGCGGCGGTGATGGTCTGCTGCGGATACAGCGCCGCCAGCCGGCGCATCAGGTTCTCCAGCTCACGCACGTTGCCCGGCCAGCGATGGGCGCGCATCCGCTCGACCGCGCTGGTGTCGAGCGACTTGGACGGCAGCCCGTCGGCGCGGGCGCGCTCCAGGAAGTAGCGCGCCAGCGGCGGGATATCCTCCGAGCGCTCACGCAGCGGCGGCAGCCGGATCGGCACCACGTTGAGCCGGTAGAACAGATCCTCGCGGAACTGGCCCTGGCGGATCGCGGCGCGCAGGTCACGGTGGGTTGCCGCGATGATGCGGACGTTGGCCTTGATCGGGTTGCGGCCGCCGACCGAGGTGAATTCGCCCTCCTGCAACACTCGCAGCAACCGGGTCTGCGCCTCGGGCGGCATGTCGCCGATCTCGTCCAGGAACAGCGTGCCGCCGCTGGCCTGCTCGAACCGACCCTGGCTGCGGTTGGTGGCGCCGGTGAAGGCGCCGCGCTCATGGCCGAACAGCTCGCTTTCGATCAGCTCGCGCGGGATCGCCGCCATGTTAATGGCGATGAACGGTCCACCGCGGCGCTTGCCATAATCGTGCAGTGCGCGCGCCACCAGCTCCTTGCCGGTGCCGCTCTCGCCGTTGATCATCACCGTGAGGTCGGCGGTGGTGAGGCGCGCGATGGTGCGGTAGATCTCCTGCATTGCCGCACTGCGCCCGATCAACGGCAGCCGCCGCTCCTCCACCTCGTGCAGGTCGGCGACCGCGATCGAGCCCGGTTCGGCGGGGGCTGCCAGGGCGCGACCTACGACCAATAAAAGTTCTTTCAGATCGAATGGCTTGGGCAGGTATTCGAAGGCACCGCGCTCGGCCGCCTTGACCGCGGTCATCAAGGTAGATTGCGCGCTCATGACGATCACCCGCAGGTCCGGGCGCCGCGCCCGGATACGCGGGATCAGGTCGAGACCGTTCTCGTCGGGCATCATCACGTCGGTGATGACGAGGTCGCCCTCCCCCTGCGCGACCCAGCGCCAGAGCGTGGCGCAGTTGCCGGTGGAGCGGACCTCGTAGCCCGCCCGCGACAGGGCCTGGTTGAGAACGGTGCGGATGGCGGCGTCGTCATCCGCGACGATGATGTGTCCGTTGGGCATGACGCGACTCTACGGCTCCGCGGACGATTCGCGCCCGTCGCGAGCGCTCGACATGGGAAGAAGAAGGCGAAAGGTGGTTCGGCGCGGGACCGGATCGCACTCGACGATACCGCCGTGATCGGCGATGATCTTAGCCACCAATGCAAGTCCCAGGCCGGAGCCCTGCGCTTTCGTGGTGACGAAGGGATCGAACAGATCGGGCAGCAGGTCCGCCGAGACGCCCGGCCCGTTGTCGCGCACCGCCACCTCAATGGGCAGGCTGACGCGCTCGCGCGAGCCCGGCACCT
>JAYTTA010000037.1:0-2770 GCA_043745345.1 Acetobacteraceae bacterium
CCCCATGCCTTCTATTTTCCGATAAAGCGTGCTGCGCGACACCCCAAGCGATCGCGCGGCCGCCGTCAGATTGCCACCGCATCTCCCCACGGCCTCGACGATCGCTGCCTGTTCGGCGGCGCCCAGACTTGTTGCCCGGGCTGTTACCTGATCCCCGGTCTGCTCATCCAGCCACACCTCCGGATCCTCGGCCATCAGCAGATGACTTTCGACCATGTTGCGCAGCTCGCGCACGTTGCCGGGCCAGGCATATCGGGCCATCCGGTCTATCAGCCCGGCACTGAATTCGCACGGCGGCAGGTCGTGCCGGGCCGACAGCGCCGCATTGAAATGATCGATCAGGAGTTCGACGTCGCCGTCGCGCTGGCGCAGCGGCGGCAGCCGAACCGAGGTCACGCTGATGCGATGGTACAGGTCACGCCGGAACCGACCGGCCGCGACATCGTCGGCTAGGTTGCGGTTGGTCAGCGATAGGAGCCTTACATCGACCTGGCGCGGCCGGGCATCGCCCAGACGATAGATCACGCCCTCCTCCAGCGTGCGCAGCAGAAATGGCTGCAGGTCGAGCGGCAACTCGCCGATCTCGTCCAGCACCAGCGTGCCACCGTTGGCGAGCTCGAACCGCCCGGCGCGGCCATCGCTGGTGGCGCCGGTGAAGGCGCCGCGGACGTGGCCGAACAGCTCGGCGCCGATCAGGTCGCGGGCCACCGCGCCGCAGTTGAACACGATGAACGGCCGGCGTGGATCGGGCGCGCCGTGGATCGCGCGGGCGAAAACCTCCTTGCCGGTGCCGGTCTCGCCATGGATCAGCACCGGCACCGGCCGGCCCACCAGTTTTCGCGCCCGCGCGACCGTTTCGGCGATGGCAGTGCTGGCACCGACGATCGGCGCAAACGGATCATCCGTGGGCATCGCAAGTTGCCGCATCGGCGTGCGGCTCGGCACCACAAGCACGGCGCCGATCGCGCGGCCATCTATCATCACCGGCCTGAACCATTCGGCGCGCAGCCCCTCCGGCAGCCGGTCTGCCCAGCCTTCCACGCCGGAGCCGGGCTCCAGACCCGGTAGCCGTTGGCCGAGCGCGACCAGGGGCGGCAGCCGGCCGGTGCTGTGCACCAGCCGGCCGGCGCGATCGATCGCTACCATGCCGGCGACGTCGGCCTCCGACAGCCGTTCGAGGCAGACCTCGAGCAGCCGCGTCCGCTCCCGAGCGACGCGCGCGGCCAACACCATCTCGATCTGCTGCGCGGTCGAGACAGCCAGTGAGAGGTTGTTGCGCTGGTAGGTAGACGGCGGCCCGGAAATATCGACTACGCCCAGCATCACGCCGCTACCAGGCTCGAACACGGGCGCCGCGGCGCAGGTCCAGGCCTTGATGCCCTCGCAGAAATGCTCCGACGCATGGACCTGGGCTGGGCGGCCGGTCGCCAGCGCGGTGCCGATGCCGTTGGTGCCGATCGCACCCTCGCGCCAGTCGCCGCCCGGGGTCAGGTGGATGTACTCGCCCTGCTCCAAGGTGCGGCGATCGCCGACCGCATCGAGAATCACGCCATCGACGTTGGTCAACAGCAGCATCGAGCCTGAACCCGCGAACATCTCGCCGATTTGCGCGAACACGCTAGCGGATGCGGCCAGGAACTCGGAATGGCGGCGGCGCAGCGCTGGGATCGCAGTGCCGGCGGCAACGAGCGGCGCCAAGCGCCCGGCCGGGTCGATGCCATGCTGTTGGCTGCGCAGCCAGGATGCGACCACGAAGTTGCGGGTCGGAACCCGCGCGGTCGGGCCTCCAGTCAGGAAACGCTCCCACGCCTGCATCGTATCGGTGCTCTCGGTGCCGTGCGCGAGGTTAGGAGCGCACGGCCCGGTCATCACGCTGCTGTCCGGCATGGACACCTCCTGTCGGGTTTTCTTCCCCTTGGAAGGCACTCAACCATAACCAGCCATCGCCGCGCAACGCGCCGCCGTTGTCGTCAGTCGCGACCGAGAAGCTCGGCCCCACCGCCGCGCGCTACACCCGCGGTCGGATCGTAGCCATCGGGTTTGGCCGCGATCAACGTCTGCGTGGTCAGGATCAGTCCGGCGACAGAGGCCGCGTTGCGGATCGCCGCCGTGCTGACCCGAACTGGATCGATCACCCCGGCCTCGATCAGGTCGACGAAGCTGTTGGTGCGTGCGTCGAAGCCGATCCCGCGCGGCGACTGCGCGACGCGGGCGACGATGTCGCGCGGCGCCAGCCCGCAATTCGCGACGATGCAGGTCAGCGGCTCGGCGAGCGCGCCCTGCAGCAGGCTGGCACCCTGCCGCACGCTGCCGGACAGGCTTTCGACGAGGGCATCCAGGTCCGGCACGATCTGCAGCATCGCGGTGCCGCCGCCGGGCACGATTCCTTCCTCGACGGCGGCGCGGGTCGCGTTGATCGCATCCTCGATCAGCTGCACCCGGCGCTTCTGCTCGACCGGCGTCGCGCCGCCGGCGAGGATGGTGGCGGAGCCCCCCGACAGCTTGGCCAGCCGCTCCTGATACTTGTCGCGCTCGATGTTGGGTGGCGCCGCATCGAGCTGTTTCTTGACTTGATGACGCCGCGCCGTGATCACCGCCGGATCGCCACCGCCGGCATGAATCACCGTCTGGTTGGCCGACACGCGGACCTGGCGCGCGGTGCCGAGGTCGCGCATCTGGATGTCGGCAATGCGCCCGCCCAGGTCGCGCGCAATCACCCGGCCGCCGGTGGCGATCGCGATGTCTTCCAGCATCGCCTTGCGCCAGTGGC
>JAYTTA010000038.1:0-10198 GCA_043745345.1 Acetobacteraceae bacterium
GAAACGTGTGTAGGCCGGTTAATTACCCGCCATGGAACAGGCTATTCGATTCGGCTCAGCTTCTTCCAGTGAAATCGAAGGTGTCGGTGCCGCCGCAGCACTATCGCTTGGTGGTGGCCTGGATTGCCGGCGCCTTGCGCACCGGTGCACTCGCCCGGGAGATGCCGGCAGTGAGGGAGCCATCGCGCCGCAACCGGTTGTCGCCCAGGAATAGCAGAATTGGAGCGGCGATGAAGATCGACGACGAGGTGCCCACCACGATGCCGAACAACATGATCCAGGCGAACCCGGAAATCGATTCGCCGCCAAACAGGGCCAGCGGCAGGCTGGCCAGGAACACGGTCATCGACGTGCCGAGCGTGCGATTCAGGGTCTCGTTGATCGACAGGTCGATCAGCTCCCGCAACGGCATCGTCTTGTACTTGCGAAGGTTCTCGCGCACCCGGTCATAGACCACCACCTTGTCGTTGGTGGAGTAGCCGATCACGGTCAGGATCGCCGCGACCATTACTAAGTCGAACTGGATGCGGGTGATGGCCAGGAAGCCGACCGCCTTGGTCACGTCCAGGATCAAGGTGACCACGGCACCGACGGCGAACTGCCATTCGAACCGGAACCAGATATAGACCAGGATCATCAGCAGACTGATGCCGAGCGCCAGCAGCCCGTTACGGAACAGTTCAGCCGAAACCGAAGCGCCGACGGCATCGGTGCGCATCACGCGGGTTCCCGGTGCGGCCCGTTCCATCGCCGCGCGCACATGCGTCACCGCCTGCTGGGTGGCGGCCTCGGTCGGCTGGCTGCGCAGCCGGATCAACACCTGGTTGTCACCGCCGAAGCGCTGCACGCCCTGCTCGCCAACCTTCTCTTCGGCCAACGCCGCGCGGATCTTGCTGAAATCGGCCGGCCCCGGCGTGCGCAACTCCATGACGATGCCGCCGGAGAAGTCGATGCCGAGGTTGAGGCCGGGGTAGAAGAACAGCCCGATCGAGATCGACGACAGCACCGCCGACACGATCAAGCCGGCGAACCGGCCATTCATGAAATGGAAGGTGGTGTTGTCGGGCACCAGCCGGAACAGCGGGCGGAGGAAGGGCAGGCGAGAGAACATGCGGGTCACACCGGCAGGAATTGAGGCCGGACCGCGACATACCAGCGCGAGACCAGCAGGCGGGTCAGCATCCAGGCTGTGAACATCGTCGTCACGATGCCGACGGTGATGGTGACGGCGAAGCCGCGCACCGGGCCGGATCCGAAGGCGAACAGCATGACATGGGCCAGGAACGCCGTCGCGTTGCTGTCGAAAATGGTCGAGTAGGCGCGCGAGAAACCGACATCCAGCGCAGCCAAAGGCGGCCTGCCGTGCTTGGCCTCCTCGCGGATGCGCTCGTTGACCAGGATGTTGGCGTCCACCGCCATGCCTAGCGTCAGCAGGATGCCGGCCATGCCGGGCAGGGTCATGGTCGCCTCGATCACCGACAGGATGGCCAGCATCAGCATCAGGTTGATTACCAGTGCGATGTTCGCGAACCAGCCGAACAACCCATAGAACACGCCCATGAATACGATCACCAGCACGAACCCGACGCCGAGCGAGATCGCGCCGATGCGGATCGAATCGGCGCCCAACTCCGGTCCGACGCTGCGCTCCTCGATCACCGTCAGCGGTGCCGGCAGCGCGCCGGCACGCAGCAGCACCGACAGGTCGTTGGCCGAGGCGGCCGTGAAGCTGCCGCTGATCTGACCGCGTCCGCCGGTGATCGCTTCTCGCAGCACTGGCGCGCTGATCACTTTGTCATCCAGCACGATGGCAAACCGCTTGCCGATGTTGGTTCGGCTGACATCGGCGAAGCGCCGCGCACCGACCGAGTTGAAGGTGAAGTTGACCACCCACTCGCCGGTCTGGCCGTTGGTGCCGGCGCGCGCGTCGGTCAGGTCGGCGCCATCGACCTCAACCCGGCGTCGGATGCCGATCTTGCCGCCCGCGCCGCCCGGCTGATTGCTCTCCAGTGTCAGGAAATCGACCCCCGGCGGCGGCGGACCGGCCGACGGGTTGGCGTTCTCGTCGACCATGCGGAAGGTCATGTGCGCGGTCTGGCCGAGCAGTTCCTTGATCCTGTTGGGGTCCTCGATGCCCGGCAGCTGGACTACGATGCGCGAATTACCCTGCCGGGTGATCTGCGGATCGATCACGCCGGTCTCGTCGATGCGGCGGCGCACGATCTCGATCGACTGCTGTACCGCCGACGCCGCGCGCTCCGACAATGCCACCGGCGACAAGGTCAGCGTGATGTCGCCCTCGGCTGACGACGCGATGTCGATGTCGGGCGCACCGGTCTGGCCGGTCGGCGTCACCAGCGGCCGCAGCGCCGCCAACGCGTCCGCGTTGCGGGCCGGATCGCGCAGCCGCAGCAGCACGCGGTTGGCGGCCGGATCAGACCGTAAGGTCTGGTAGAAGATGTTGCCCGGGCGCAGCGCCTGGCGTGCCGCATCGGTCAGGCTCTCCAGCCGCTCCCGCACCACGGCCGCCATGTCAACCTCAAGCAGCAGATAACTGCCGCCGCGCAGGTCCAAGCCGAGATGAACCGTGCGCCAGGGTAGCCAAGACACGGGTGCGGGCATCACGTTGGGTATGCACAGCAGAGCGCCAAGGATGCACAGGCCCAGGATCAGCGTGGTTTTCAGGCGTGAGAAATACATCATGTTGGGGCGGTGATACCAAACGGCGCGGGGGTTGACCATCAGGTTAGGAAGGATGGGGCGCTCCCTCCGCAGGCATCCCAACTGGCCGCAGGCGGCCAGTCGGAACCTTTGCCTGCTACGCCCCGAACCCTGCCGGGGTAGCGCCGCGGTGCGCCTAACCTAAGTGATTGAGTCGATGCTTTCTTGCCTGCGGCGCTTTCGGCCTGCTAGACGCTGCCGCATCGATGGAGGCTGGATGACGGGGGTCAAAGGACTGCGGATTGGCGTCGCGGGCGCCGGCCATTTCGGCCGCTACCATGCGCTGAAGGTTGCGGCGTCCGATCGCGCTGTGCTGTCGGGCGTGTTCGACCCCGATCTGGACCGCGCCCGGGCAGTTGGCTGGGAAGGTGGCGCTGAAGCCATGGCGCTCGATACGCTGATTGCCAACTCGGATGCGCTGATCGTTGCCGCCCCAGCCGAGGTGCACTTTGATATTGCCGCCGCGGCCTTGATCGCCGGGGTTCACGTCCTGGTCGAAAAGCCGATCGCGGCGACCCTGGAGCAGGCCGACGCGCTGGATCGGTTGGCGCGGGCGCGCGGGCTGGTGCTGCAGGTCGGCCATCTGGAGCGGTTTTCGGCCGCCCACGGCGCGCTGTCCGGGCGGATGGGCCGGCCTTTGTACATCGAGGCTACCCGCATCGCGCCGTTCAAGCCGCGCGGCACCGATGTCTCGGTCATCCTCGACCTGATGATCCACGATCTCGACCTGATCCTGGCGCTGGTTGATAGCCCGATCGAAAGCATGGACGCGGTCGGCGCCGCGGTTGCCAGCGCGCATGAGGACATCGCCAACGCACGCATTCGGTTCGAGAGCGGCGCAGTCGCGACTATCACCGCCAGCCGGATCTCGGCGCGCACCGAGCGGCGGATGCGGCTGTTTGCCGAGGATGGCTACATGGCGGTGGATTTTGCCAACCGCCGGCTGAGCCTGGTGTCGCGCGGCCTGCTGGCCGAGGGCCGCGGTCAGCCGGTGCCTGGGGTCGATGGCTTCGCGGTCGAGGAAGTCTCGTGGGAGGATCACGACGCGCTGGCGGCCGAGCACGCGGCGTTTATCGCCTCCGTGCTCGATGGCGCGCCCGTGCTGGTCGATGCCGCGGCGGGGCGGCGGGCGCTGGCGGCAGCGCTCCAGGTTTCGCGGGCGATGGTCGAGGCCCAAACTCGAATGCGTCTATCCGGCCTGATCCAGTAGCGCCAGGACTTCCCGCGCCGCGGCTCGCGAGGGCGGGCCAAATTCAGGCTTGAGGCTGTCGATTACCGCGGCATAGGCCTGCCTCTGTCGGGTGGCCGCGGCCGGATCGGTAAGCAGTTCGGCCAGCATGGCGGCGAGCAAGTCCGGCCGGCAACGCTGCTGGATCAGCTCCGGCACGACTTCCCGGCCGGCCAGGATGTTGACCAGGCTGGCGTATTTCACCTTCACAAGTTTTCGCGCGATGGCTGCGGTCAGTGGATTGACCCGGTAGGTGACCAGCATCGGCACGCCGGCCAAGGCGAGCTCCAGGGTCGAGGTGCCGGATTTGGTGATCGCTGCCGCGCTTGCCGCGAAAGCGTCGTACTTTTCCGCCGTGCTGGTGACGACGATGGGGGGAACCCGCCAGGCTGCGGTGGCCGCGATCACGGCTCTTGCCACGGGGGCTGCCACCGGCACGACCGGCACCAAGTCGGGCATGCGGTCGGCGAGCAGGACCAGCGTTTTTTCCAGCACCGGCAGCAGCCGGCTGACCTCGGTGGTGCGGCTGCCCGGCATCAACGTGAGGATGCGGCGATCGGCTTCTATCTTGAATTTCTCACGGAACCGGGCGGCATTACCGTTGCCGGCGCCGCTTTCCAGCACCGGATGGCCGACGAACGTGGCTGCCAGGCGGTGACGTGCGAAAAACGCCGGTTCGAATGGCAGCAAACAGAGCAAGCTGTCCCATAGGCCCGGAAAGCCTTTCACCCGGCTTTCTCGCCAGGCCCAGGCCTGCGGTGCGACATAATGGGCGCGACGGATGCCCAACGGCTCAATGGCGCGCAGAACCCGTAGGGTGAAGCCCGGGCTGTCGATCGTCACCACGACGCTGGGGCGGCGGGCTTCGATGTCAGCAACGGTCTGACGCAGCCGGCGACGCAGGCGGCGCAAGTTCGGCAGCACCTCCAGCAAACCCATCAACGATAATTCTCGAATTGGAAACAGGCTGTTGAGGCCAGCGCGAGCCATCGCTTCGCCGCCGATGCCAGCGAATTCAAGCTCCGGCTGTATCGCGCGCAGGGCGGTGATCAGTCGGCCGCCGAGCACATCGCCGCTAGCCTCACCGGCGATCAGATAGATCACGAAGGTTGGAATTCCCTAAACCTAACGACATGAGTCTAGGGGCTGGCCCTTAGTGGGTCCAGGGCAGCGCCCTGGCCTTTCCTGAACTCGATCTTGTCATCGTGAAAAGCCGCCACGCTCTGGCGATGCGCGATGGAAACTATGGTGGTTTCCGGTAGTTTCTGCTGGATGGCGCGATACAAATCGGCCTCCGCCTCCGGGTCCAGGCTGGCGGTGGCCTCGTCCAGGAACAGCCAATCCGGCTTTGCGAGCAACGCGCGGGCGAGGGCCAGTCGCTGCTGCTCGCCGCCGGATAGGCGCTGGGCCCAGTTCTCATCGGCATCCAGTTGCGGCGTCAGGGCGAAAAGTCCGGCGGCTTCCAGTGCGGCAATCACGGCCTCGGTCGGGTAGAGGTCGGCCGGCATCGGGTACGAAGTGACTTGGCGCAGGGTGCCGAGCGGGATGTAGGGTCGTTGCGGCAGGAACAAGGCGGTGCCGGCGGGCCGAGTGATGCGGCCCGAGCCGAACGGCCAGATGCCGGCGAGGGCGCGGAACAGGGTGGATTTGCCGGTGCCCGACCGGCCGGTGATCACAACCGATCGGCCGGGCGGCAGGACAAGGTCGCCATGGCGCATCAGCGTGTCACCATTAGGCAGCGCCAGGGTGACGTCATGCAGCGAAACGGCGCCGGTAGGGGTGTTTTCGACGGACACGTAGATACCCTGGCCGGCCGTGGCACGCGCCTCAACGATCGCATGGTCGAACGTCACCAGCCGCTCCACCGTGGCCCGCCATGAGGCCAGCGTGGTGTAGAAACTGATAAACCACGACATCGCATCCTGGACGCGCGAGAATGCGCCGGCGGTCTGGGTCAGGCCGCCGAGCTGTATCGCGCCGGCGAAATAGCGCGGTGCCGCGACCACGATCGGGAATATCGACGCCACCTGCTCATAGCCCGCGATCAGCGCATTGAGGTATTTCGTGCGGATCATGATGGCGCGCCAGTTGCCGATAACCGCGGTGAAACGGGTGAGCAAGTTACCCTGTTCGACCGCTTCGCCGCCGTACAACGCGACGCCCTCCATGTTTTCGCGCAGCCGCACCAGCGAGTAGCGGAAATTGGCCTCGACCCGCTGCTGGCGGAAGTTCAGCCCGACGAGGGGCGAGCCGACCATGTGGGTGAGCGTGGTGCCGACGATCGCGTAGGCCAGCGCCACCCAGACCATGTATCCGGGCACCGTCACGCCGAACACCGAGATTGATCCGGACAGGCTCCAGAGTATGCCGACGAAGCTGAACAGCGACACGATGTTCGACAGCAGCCCGAGCCCGAGCGTGAGCGTGTCGGCAGTGAAATCGCGCAGGTCCTCGGCGATGCGCTGGTCCGGGTTGTCGGTGCCGGCGTTCTGCGCAGCACTGAGCGAAATCCGGTAGTAGGCGCGATCCGAAAGCCACTCACCGAGAAACCTTCGGGTCAGCCAGGTGCGCCAGCGGATCTGCAGGAGTTGATTAAGGTAGGTACGATGGATGGCGATCAGGATATAGACCACCGCGATGCCGACGAAGCCCGGCATCAGGCCGGTCTCGCCGCGTCGGTAGGTGAACAGCAGCGCGATGAACGCGTCGTAGTCCTTGTTCTGTAGGGAATTGAAGAATTCACGGTTCCAGAAACTCAACACCACGGTCATGCCGACCAGCGACAGGTTCATGACGATGATGACCAGCAGCAGGCCGCGCGCCGACCACTTCTCCTCCGATCGGAAATACGGCACCGCGAGCCGCCAGGCGTCGCGCAGGAACGAGCCGAATTCGCGCTTTATAGGCTCGCCCGCGTTATATGTGGGCGGAAGGGATGCGGACATTTAGAAATTAGCCTTTTTGCGAAAGCGTCTGCGTCAATCGGTCGAGCCATTGTTGCAGCCGGGCTTGGTTGACGCCGAGATCAGACCGGCCATAGACGCTGCGCGAATACAGCACCAGTTCCGACCCGCCGCCCGGAACCTCACGCGCCTGGACGGCGACCAGATCCGGAAAATTCAGCACGGCGCTGCGGGCAACGAAATAGACCTGGCCCGCTTGCGGATAGTCGGCGGCCAGAAACACACGCGGCTCGGCCAGTGCCATGTTTCGCACGGCGGCCAACAAATCCGGCGCCGAAAGCCGGTATTCCGGCGTCACGATATCTGGCGCCGGGCTGAAATCTTTCGGCGCGGCCAAAGCGGTGTTCGGTGTCGCCGGCCGCTCGATACGGGTAAAATCCATTGGCGGTGGCACCGGCAAACCCGTGGCACCCGAGAAGCCGCAGGCCGGGAGTAACAGGGCAAGCAGCCAGGCGGCCGGGTTCAGGATAGCTTCGGCTCCACGATCCGCAGCCGGATGACGCCCTTGATGCCGGCGGGCTCGACCCGTCTGCCGTGGCGCAGGATGTCGATCTGGCCGGCCTCGGCCAGGCGGACCGCCGCCCGGCGCACCGCAGAATTCAGCTTCTGCCAATCCGGATCGAGCGCGCGCGCCACCTCCGACGGGCAGATTGATTTTCCGGGTCCGCGCTCGGCAACCCGGCGAAGAATTTCCACCTCGATCCATCCGGTGTCCGCGGTCAGCGCAGCGCGCCCTTGGCAATGCCGGCCAGATAGGCCGACGCGGCGGGAAGGATCGTATCGTTAAAATCGTAATTCGGATTGTGCAGGTCGCGGCCGCCATCGGCCGGGCCGTTGCCGATCCACACGAAGGCGCCCGGCCGCTGCTTGAGGAACCAGCAGAAATCCTCGCCGGTCATCGCCGGCAGCAGGTCGCGCCGCACCTTCAGCCCGATCGCGCCCGCGACCTCTGCTGCCAGATCGGCCTCGACGCCGGTGTTCTGCGTCACCTCGATCCCACGCGCCACATCGACTTCAATGGTCACGCCAAAACTTGTCGCGGTGCCATCGGCAATGCGCCGGATCGCCGTCTCCATCGCGTGGCGCGTCGATATTCGGAATGTGCGCATCGTGCCGGTCAGCACGGCTACATCGGAAATCTGGTTGGCAGCGCTGCCCGCCTGCATCGTGGTCAGCGACAGCACAGCGCTTTCCAGCGGATCAAGATCACGCGACACGATTGTCTGCAACGCCAGCAGCAGATGCGCCGAGGCAATCATCGGGTCGCGCGTCAGATGCGGCAAGGCGGCGTGCCCGGCATGGCCGCGAACGGTGAATTTTAGTCGTGCCCCAGCCGCCATCACCGGGCCGTCATGCACCGCGACTGTGCCCGCCTCCAGCCCCGGCCAGTTGTGGTAGGCGAAGACCCGTTCCATCGGGAATCGTTCCAGCAGCCCATCCTCCAGCATCGCCAGTGCACCGCCCGCACCCTCCTCGGCCGGCTGGAACACCAGCTGAACGGTCCCGCTCCAGCTATCGTCAGCCGCCAGAAGTGCCGCCGCACCCAGCAGGGACGTGGTATGCCCGTCATGGCCGCAGGCATGCATCACCCCGGCGCGAGTGCTGGCATACTCAAGCCCGGTGGTCTCCTCGATCGGCAACGCATCCATGTCGGCCCGCAAACCAACGCTGCGGTTGGATTTCCCGCGCGCCAACGTCGCGACGACGCCATGGCCGCCAATGCCCGACTGGAACGGAATGTTCAGCTCCGTCAGCTTGCCACAGACAAAAGCACTGGTTTCAGACTCGAAACGCGACAACTCGGGATTGGCGTGCAGATGCCGGCGCCAGGATGTCAGTGTCACGGCAAGGTTGCGCGGGATCATTACTCATACATCGCGCTTCGAAACGCCGTAGGCAAGAAGCAAACATGAGGCTCTGCCTCAAATCCGGCCGGGGCAGCGCCCCCGGGCGCATCTCTCAAGTCGAGGGGTTTAAAGGGGCGACGGCCCCTTTGCGGGGGGTGGGGCAGAGCCGCATGGCTTGTCTGTCTGCGGCGCCTATTTCGGGTCTGGCCCGACCCGCACCAGCAGCTTGCCGAAGTTCTGGCCGCCGAGGATGTTGATCAGGGCGTCCGGCGCGTTTTCGAGGCCTTCAACGATGTCCTCCCGGTATTTGAGGCTGCCGTCGCGCACCCAAGGGCTTGCGATCTGGCGCCATTCGGCGAACCGCGCCGGATTGTCGCTGACGATCAGGCCCTGGATGCGCACGCGCTTGCCGACGACGAAGCCGAGATTGGGTCCGGCGGGTATTTCGGACGCGTTGTACTGCGACACCATGCCGCACATCACGACGCGGGCGAACGGGTTGAGCTGCTCGAACACCGCCGCCTGTACCGCGCCGCCGACGTTCTCGAAATAGACGTCGATGCCGTTCGGGCAGACCCGCGTCAGCTCGGCGCGGAGGTCGAGCGCGCGGTGGTCGATGCAGTTGTCGAAGCCGAGGTGCTCCTGCACGTAGAAGCACTTGTCCGGGCCGCCGGCGATGCCGATCACCCGGGCGCCGGCCCGTTTGGCGATCTGCCCGGCGACCGAGCCGACCGCGCCGGAAGCGGCCGAGATTACCACCGTCTCGCCGGATTTGGGCTGGCCGATATCGGTCATGCCGGAATAGGCCGTGGTGCCCGGCATGCCGAGCACGCCGAGATAGGTCGATAGTGGCGCGCCGTCACGCGGCAGTTTTGTCAACGCCTTGGCCAGGCTGATGGTGTGCGACTGCCAGCCGCGCACGCCACTGACCACGTCGCCCGGCATGAAGGCCGGATCGTTGGACGAAATCACCTCGCCAATGGTCTCGCCGGTCATGACCTCGCCAATCTGCACCGGCGGCGAGTACGAGGGCCGGTCGCTGAGCCGGCCGCGCATGTACGGATCAATCGACAGATAGATCGTGCGCGTCAGCACCTCGCCGGCGCCGGGCGAGGGGATGGCGTCCTCGACGATTTCAAAGTCCTTCGGCGACGGTTCGCCATGGGGCCGACGCTTGAGGACGACCGAGCGGCGCTGCGAGTTTGATGGCATGATGGCTCCGGCCTGGAAAGGTTAAGCGGCGTCGGCGCGCAGGATTATGCGGCCGTTGACGCGGCCATCCTTCAGCCGCATCAGCGCGTCGAACGCTTGCGACTGCGGCACCTCGGTCACCGGCAGCGGCTTGAGCTTGCCGGCCTGGGCCAGCGCCACCAGCTCGCGCAGTTCCTTCGGGTTGCCGACATAGCTGCCCTGGACGGTCAGGGCGCGCGTGGCCATCA
>JAYTTA010000039.1:0-10024 GCA_043745345.1 Acetobacteraceae bacterium
ATCTGACGTAGCTATGCCTACCGCCCAGACAGCAGTCACTGGTGCGAAGCCCGGTTTAAAAACCGGCAACACCATGAAGGCCGATGCCGAGATTACACAGCCTGAACCCGCCACAGCGGCTTTGCCGTCTCTGAAATCCAAGCTGGAGAAAATTTTGCCGCATACAGTATTGGCTGCAGCTGAAATTCCGACGGAGGTTGAGCCGGGTACTACCGATTCTGTGCCCCGTGGTGCTGCCAGCCCAGGCTTCGCGGCACCTCAGCAGGCTGCGGCGCCTATAGCTGACCCGGTGCATCTCGGAGCCACCATCGCCGCAGTAGAAGCAGCACAAAGCGGGCTCGCGGTGGCAATGCCCCAGGCTGAACGTGCGCCGGAACCCGAGCGCCGGATCAACGTCAACGATCGCAACCCGCCGCGCATCCCCTCCAAAGCTGAGAACTTCGTCGCTGGCGACCATGTCGTCTACCCGACCCACGGCGTCGGCAAGGTGGAAAAAATTGCGGTCGAGGAGATTGCGGGCCATAGCCTGGAGCTGATTCACATCACCTTCGAGGAAAACCGCATGACCCTGCGGGTGCCGGTCTCAAAGGCGCGCAGCGCCGGCCTGCGAAAGCTTGCCAGCCGCAAAATGTTTGACGAGGCGCTGGCGGTGTTGAAGGGCCGGGCGCGCATCAAGCGCACGATGTGGTCGCGCCGGGCGCAGGAATACGAGGCCAAGATCAACTCGGGTGATCCGCTGTCGATTGCCGAAGTGGTGCGTGACCTGCACCGCAACGCCGGCCAGCCTGACCAAAGCTTTTCCGAGCGGCAGATCTACGAGGCCGCGATGGACCGACTGGCGGCCGAACTTGGCGCGCTCGACAACACCGACAAAATGACCGCGGTCACCAAGCTCGCGGGTTTCCTCAAGGCGGTGGCCTAGCCAGCTAACGGCAGATAAGCCGCGGCCGATGAGCGAGGCAACCGACGGGCTTGCCGTGCCGCAGCGCTATTGGGCGATCCTGACCATAGCACTCGGCCTGGTGATGGCAGTGCTTGATGGCGCGATCGCCAACGTGGCGTTGCCGACCATCGCGCGGGAACTGGGCGTCAGCCCGGCCTCGTCGATCTGGGTGGTCAACGCCTATCAGCTCGCGGTCACTGTTTCGCTGCTGCCGCTGGCGGCGCTTGGCGACATCATTGGCTACCGGCGCGTCTATCAGATGGGCCTGGTGGTTTTCACCGTGGCCTCGTTGGCCTGCGCGCGATCAGACTCGCTGGTGCTGCTAGCCTTGGCGCGGGTGGCCCAGGGGCTTGGCGCCTCGGGCATCATGAGCGTCAACACCGCGCTGATCCGGTTCATCTACCCGCGCCGCAGGTTGGGCACCGCGATGGGGATCAACGCGATGCTGGTCGCGGTGTCCTCGGCGATCGGGCCGACCGTCGCCTCGGGCATCCTGTCCGTCGCCCCCTGGCCCTTTTTGTTCTATGTCAACGTGCCGATCGGAATATTCGCTTTGGTGCTGGGATTTCGTACTCTGCCCGATACCAGTCGCGCGGCCGACAAATTCGATGCGGTCAGCGCCGGGCTCAGCGCCGTCACCTTTGGCGTCATGATCGTCGGTGTAGACGGGCTTGGCCAGGGCGAGAACCGGTTGCTGGTTGTTTCGGAACTGCTGTTCGCGGCCGTCGCCGGTTACTTCCTAGTCAAGCGGCAGCTGTCGCGCAGCAATCCCCTTTTTCCGATCGATTTGCTGCGCATTCCCATCTTCGGCCTATCGATCGCGACCTCGATCTGCTCGTTCGCCGCCCAAACGCTAGCCTACGTGTCACTGCCGTTCTATCTACAGAATGGGTTGGGCCGCAACCAAGTCGAAACCGGTCTGCTGATGACGCCGTGGCCGCTGACCGTCGCCATCATTGCACCGATCGCCGGCCGGCTGGTGGACCGGATCGACGCCGGACTGCTCGGCGGCGTCGGCCTGCTGTCGTTGGCAGCGGGCCTGGTGCTGCTCGCGATGCTGCCGGCCCAACCCACCGACATCGACATCGCCTGGCGGCTGGTGCTCTGCGGCTTCGGGTTCGGCCTGTTCCAGACGCCCAACAACCGCGCCATGATCGGCGCGTCGCCGCCCAGCCGAAGCGGCGCTGCCGGCGGCATGCTGGCAACCGCCCGGCTGCTCGGCCAGACATTCGGCGCGGCCATGGTGGCTGTTCTGTTCAGCCTGTTCGCGGCCCACGGCACCAATGCCGCCCTGCTGGCTGGCGCCAGCTTTTCCGTCGTGGCGGCCGGCGTCAGCCTGTTGCGCCTTCGTCCCAACAAGCCAGTCAGCCGAGGGTCGGTGGCGGACTAGTATCGCCACCGTCCTGACAACCAGATCCAGCGCCGTCCATTCCAACGCCAATGACCTGGTATCCAGTGCCACCCGTAAGGCCCGCGTGGCCGCGGCGGCCTGACCTCATAGCGTGGCGGCGGGTAGGGTGGCCGAACGCCAGGCGGACCAAAGGGCTGCGCTGCGACCGGCGTTGCTATACCGGCAAACGCTGTCAACCCAGCCAACTTCAGAAAACCACGACGCCGCATGCATCAATCTCCTACCCGGCAGGAACTAGAGCTTTTTCGGACCCAAGAGAGTCGGGGAAAATTTCTAGCTCTTATTTTAACGAGCAACTTTATCCGACCAAAAGTGCAGATTGGTCGGATGTTGCTCTAAGCGTAGCCGCCATGCGATGACCAGAAGACAAGATTGACCAAGACATCTACCCTACGGCGCAGACAAACGGCGGATTGTCGAAGCCCTGTTTGCCGTATGCTAAGGGTGTCCCGTCCACGCGCGTGACCCGCGCGCCAGCCGCCTCGGCCACGGCATGGGCTGCCGCCGTGTCCCACTCCATCGTGCGACCGAGTCGCAGATAAAGATCGGCCCTGCCCTCCGCCACCCTGCAGAATTTCAGGCTCGATCCGATATGGATGATGTTTTCAATCCGTTGCCCAGCCAGAAAGCCGTCCAGTTCCGACCCATCTGCATGATGCCGGCTGGCCATCACCACGAGGCCGCCGGACGGTGGTCGGCGGACGTGGATGGCGCTGTCGCCCGTTGCCGTGCGCTTCCACGCTCCCTTGCCGACAACGCCGAAAAACAGCTCGCCGAGCGCCGGAGCGGCAACCACGCCGAGAACCGGGCGTCCCTTGCGGACCAGACCTATATTGACGGTGAAGTCGTCAGTACCGGCAACGAACTCCCGCGTGCCGTCCAGCGGATCCACCAGCCAGAATGTGTCGCCCGCGATCCCGGTGCGGCCGCCGGCGGCTTCCTCCTCGGCAATAACCTGAATGTGCGGATAGGCGGCGCGCAGGCCAGCGACGATGATCGATTCTGCCGCGTGGTCCGCCGCCGTGACCGGGGATAGATCCGGCTTGACATGGGTTTCAAACCCGGTCGCGCGGACAGCCAGGATTGCCGCGCCGGCCTGCGTCGCCAACGTGACCGCAAGCGCCAGCATAGCGTCCATCGTGTCAGTCAACCGGACGTGCCAGGAATGTCTCCGCCATCTGATGCACCAGCGCCGGCTCCAACTGTCGCATGCAGGCATAGAAGCGCGGGCAGTCGGCGAGACTATTAAGGTAGCAGGGGCTGCAGGCCATGTCGCGGGTCAGCGCCACGGCGCGGTTGCCGACGGGTCCCCACTCGGCCGCGTCGACCACGCCGGAGTGGATGCCGATCGTCGGCACGCCGAGGCTGGCGGCGATGTGCTTGGGCCCGGTGTTATTCCCGATGTACAAAACACAGGATTGCAGCAGCGCCGGCAGGTCACGCAGCTTGGTGCGTCCGACCAGCGATCGCACGAAAGACCGGTCGATTACCTGTGTCATTGCCTGCTCTGCGATCTCCATTTCGTCGGCCCCGCCGATCAGCACCACGCCGACCCCGTTGCGTTCGGTCAACAGGTTTATCACCGCGGCGAATTTTTCTACCGGCCACCGGCGCATCTCGTTACCGACACCGGGATGGACCGCCACTACCGGCCGGCTCCACAGCGAGCGTATTTTCTCCGGAACGAAAGCGGGCGCGTCCTTCGCGAGCAAGTGGACACCGGGCCGGCGCGGTTCGCTGGCGGTTTCGACCGCACGGACCAGGTTGACCAGGTCGTCGCCAACCGGGCTGCGCTTGCCCTGCATGGCGGTGTCGCCCTCCCATTCGAGGGCCACGTCCAGAAATGGAAACTGGCCGCGATGGTCGAAGCCGGCCAGAAATCTGGCGCCGGTCAGCGCAAGGATCTCGCGCGTGTCGGGCTGCTTGCGCAGGTCGATCGCCAGATCGAACCGGTGTGTCGCCAATCCGGCGCGCAGATCGTCGAGCTGCTTCGGCGTCACCTCGCGCCGCCCCAACTCGGACCGGGTATGGAAGAACTCGAATGGAATGAACCTGTCGATTTCCGCGAACGCGCTGGAAAGGGAAGACAAGGCAGGGCTAGCCAGCAGGCAAAGCCTGGCCGCTGGAAACAGTGCGCGCAGCTGCGCGATGGCGGGGATGGACATGATGAGATCGCCGATATGATCGAGCTTGACCACCAGGATATTTTTTATCTCCTCACGGCGGAACAGCGGGTGGGCGGCGAACCTTGCGACCACCGGCTCGTCATCCGGGGCGTAGTCATCGGCGTGACTGTCAAGACGTGGGCTGAAATAGGGGTCGCCGGCAGCAAACAGCGTACTCCAGCTCTTCGCAAACCGGTCGGCGTCAAATTCCTCCGCCAGCCGGTCCCGGCTGGCGAACTCATGGTGGATCAGGCTTGCGTACGGCGTGAAAACCGTCAGTAACCCGGCGCCGTGAACCCGCAGGCAGAAGTCGAGGTCGCCAGCGACGATCGCGTGGGCCTCGTCGAAGCCGCCCAGCTGGTCGAACAGATCGCGCCGCACCAGCAGGCAGGCGCCGGTTACCGCGACGACGTTGCGCTGCGTCAGTGCTAATCCGAAATAGCCCGGCTCGTTCTCCGCAAGATGGCGAAAGGCATGGCGCGCGACGCCGGGCGCGGACAGGAACATGCCGGCATGCTGGACCGTGCGATTCGGATAGAGCAATCGCGCGCCGACCACGCCGACCTCGGGCCGATGGCCGTGCTCGACCAGCGCTTCCAGCCACCCGGGTTCGACGATTTCGGTGTCATCGTTAAGGAACAGCAGGAATTTCCCCGTGCAGGCGACCGCTGCCAGGTTATTGAAGCGCGACCAGTTGAAGGCACCCGGTATTTTTATCAGGTGATCGGCGGCGTCCGCGACATAGCGCCGGCAGGCGTCGTCCTCCGCCGGGATGTTGTCAATGATCACGATCTCATAGTCCGGATAGGCGGTGAGCGCGCGCAGGCTGTCGATGCAGACGCGAATATGACCAGCCGTGCCGCAGGTTGGAATGACGATCGAAACGCGCGCGGGCGAAACGCGTGCGGGCCCCGGCACCGCGCGGCGCAGGCGCCACCCGCCGGATGCCAGGCCGGGGAAGACTTGTCCGTCGATGCCGCGCCGGCTGACGGCGGCGGTCAAGGCGGTGCGCTGCTGTTTCGCAGGTTCGGCATCGCCCACGTTCAGCCAGAGCAGTTTTGGCAGGTGACGTATACCAGCTGACTGCTCGGTAGCGCGAAGCACCAGGTCAAAGTCGCCGGCTGTTGCCAAGTGGTTCGGGGATATGCCGGCTCGGACCAGCAACCCAGCGGTGGCGAACCAGGCCCGCCCGATATAGTTCGTCGACAGCAGAAGGTCGGGCGACCAGCCTGGCTTGAAGAACGGTTCGCGTCCGCCGGCCGCGCCGCGCCGGCTATCATCGGCGTAGAAGAAGTCAGCTTGCCTGTGCTTTCCCGCACTCATCGAGAATTCAAGCAGCGCGTCGCAGCCGAGCACGTCGCCCGGCCGCACAATGCCGATCAGCACGGTGGGCGCAAGAACTGCCGGGTTGCATCCTGGGTCAGGATCGATACGCCCGGCGATGTCAGGTTCGGTGGCCACGATCCTGGCTACGGTCTCCCGATCCTCGGCGGAAACGTGGAGGCGCCAGTCGCCATGCACCTGGTCACGCAATGAGGCCAACGTCGCGCGAAGCGGCTCCGTATCCATCTTATCCTGGTGGCGAAGCACCAGGCGAAACGTTCCGGGCCCGCCAAGCGTCGCGACGATGGTGGAGAGAGTTTCCGCCTCAGTCACGGACATGCGCCGGCGAATGGTCGCATGCGGGCGTGCCATGTCTGACGGCTCGACCTCGATCGCGAAACCGATAACCTGCGACCGGCCGCATTCGGTCGTCACCAGCAGCTCGACGGCGTGGCTGCCCGGTTTCAGCGCTCGCGGCGGGCAATGGAAGGCAAACCCGCAATGCAGGGCACCAGGATGCTGCGGGAAAGCGCCCGCCACGTCCTGCCTCACCAAACCATGATAGGCGGTGCCGAGTTGCGTCCCGTCCAGTCGCACCGCGATCCCGGCAATCGCCGATGGACCCAAGATCCAGCCCTGGATGTTCAAACGGCCGGACACGCGCGACGCGGCGATGCCCTCCACCAGCGCCGGACTGTCAATGTGGAACTTGAAATCGCCCGCCGGCTTGATCTGGGGCGGTGAGTAGATCGCCGGCACGCTGATCTCGTGCGAAGCGCCATCGGCGCTACCCGCGAGCACGCTAATACGGGCGGCCTCGTCCACGACGCCGGACCATGCGAACCCGCGGACGCCGGCGGGACGATAGTCCGGAAACGTCTCGGTGATCTCCGGACGTTGATCGGTTAGCCGGACGTCGCCGGACGGCCGGCCGGCGACCAGGATCCGAACCGAAACCGGACCGTTTAGCCCTGCCGCCCAACCCTCGATCGTCGCCGTGCTGCCGAGTTCGGCACGCTCGACATAGACGAAAACCGGCGCGGTCATGGTCACGAGCTCGATCGGATCGCCAACCGGTCCGGCAACGATACGGCCGACGCCATCATTCCCGGCCTCAAGCGCCAGCCGGAAGGTTTCGCGGTGCAGGTGGCCAGCAGCGTCCTGGACGACGATCATGAACTCTGTCGCACCAGTTTCACGCAGGAAATTAAGGTTGAAATGAAACGGCTTTGAGTAGCAGTTGCCGGTTTCTCGTGTTTCATCAGCAGCCGGCGCGTATGCGATGCGGCCTACAACCTCGTTCCGGAACCACAGCTCGATGCTGGCGACGACTAGCCCGGTCGCCACCCGGCCGCGGAGCAGCCGATCCTGCCATCCGTCGGCGCCACCACCGAAAACCTCCGGATTAAGCTCGATGCGGATTGAAGCGCCCGGAACGATGCGCCGGGATCGCGGCTCGCGGGCGGACTTGGCTGGCAGGAAGGAACCCTTATTCAAAGCTGGCTTTGGTACAGAATTGGCGTAGCTGGTAAAGCAGTGCTGGCAAAGAACGGCGGGCAAAAGCTGCCGTGGCCACCACCAGGACAATTGCCTGGAAAGACTATACCGTAAGCAAGCTGAAATGTCGGCCTCCGTCGAGCGCCGCGCGGCAGGACAGGATGCCTCGATGAACGATGTCTCGTCACTGGCCGGCCCTGAAGAGGTTTTTCCGACCGACGCGGACCTCGCCGCGCTGGTGCGCCGGCTGGCCGGTGCGCGGGTGCTGGTACTGGGCGACATCATCCTGGATCGCTACGTAGTAGGAACGGCCAGCCGGCTGTCGCCTGAAGCTCCAATCCCTGTGCTGCGCCCGGTCAGCCAGCGCGCGACCCTGGGTGGTGCGGCCAACGTCGCGGTCAACGTGGCCAGCCTGGGTGGCGAGGCGACGCTGATCGGTGTCACCGGCGACGACGACGCCGGATCGGAACTGCGGAACCTGCTGGCTGTTACCCCGCATGTCCGCCCGATGCTGGTGACGGTCGCGGGGCGCGCCACTACCGCCAAGACCCGGTTCATGGTCGGATCGCACCAGCTGCTGCGGCTTGACGAGGAAACTTCCTTTCCGCTTACCGATCATGACGCATCGGCAGTGATCCGCCAGTTCACCGCCTGCCTCGATCGGGCCGAGATCGTCGTACTGTCGGACTATGCCAAGGGCGTGCTTGGCGATGTTGTCTTGCGCGAGGTACTGCTGCTGTGCCGCTTGCACGGCAAACGGATCATCGCCGATCCGAAGCGCTTCGATTTCGCGACCTATGCGGGCGCCGAAATTCTCACCCCGAACGAGTCTGAGGTCAGTCAGGCGACCCGCATCGACGCTGCCGACGATGCCGGGGCCGAACGTGCCGGCCAGGCTGCCCTGCTGGCGACCGGCGGCTCGGCGGTCCTGGTCACGCGATCGGCGAAGGGGCTTTCGCTAGTGCGGCGCGGCCTGCCGACGTTGCATATGCCGACCCGGGCACGCGCCGTCGCCGACGTTTCCGGCGCCGGCGACACGCTGGTCGCCTCGCTCGCGCTGTCGTTGGCGGCCGGTGGCACGCTGGTCCAAGCCGCGATGCTCGCCAACCTTACCGCCGGACTGTCGGTCGCCAAGCCGGGTACCGCGACCGTATTGCGGGAGGAACTATCCGGCGCGCTGCATCTGCGTGAGGTCGTCGCCACCGACCAGAAGATCTGCGAGCTGCCCGCGGCTGCGGCGAGGATAGCAGGCTGGCGCCATGCCGGGCTGCGCGTCGGCTTCACGAATGGCTGTTTCGACCTGATCCATCCCGGCCACGTGCGGCTGCTGGCTCAGGCGCGCGCGGCTTGCGACCGACTGGTCGTCGGCCTCAACACCGATACCTCGGTGCGCCGGCTCAAGGGCCCGACCCGCCCGGTGCAGAACGAAACCGCGCGCGCCACGGTGATGGCGTCGCTGGCCTCAGTCGATCTTGTGGTGCTGTTCGACCAGGACACGCCCTACGAGATGATCGGCGCGTTGCATCCGGACGTGCTGGTAAAGGGCGCCGATTACACGATCGACCAGGTTATCGGCGCCGACCTCGTACGGGGCTGGGGCGGTGATGTCGTTCTCGCCGAGCTTGAGCAGGGCCACAGCACCACCGGCACGATCCGTCGCATGATCTCGACCCCGGTTTAGCGCAGGAATTTCGGACGGAGCGTTTCCGAGCCGTGCACGTTACGCATAGGTCCATTCCTCTTGCGTCGCCTGGAACCTGTCCTTATGTATTACTTCACGCAGCAACGCACGTGCCTCTGACCCTCTGTGGTTACGCAACGACGTCAAGCGTTCTGGCAACTTGGCTTGGTCGCTGGTTCGTTCGACCGTTTCGTCAATCCACGCCCGTTGCCTTCAAAGGCGGGCGTTTCATAGAGGGAGGCCCGGTGCGATGACTCCAAAAATCGCCCAGTTTCTTGTTGACCGTCAGCCGGCTACGCCGTGCTTGGTGCTTGACATAGATCGCGTGGAAAGAAATTTCCATGCTCTGGCTCGCGCGTTGCCGCTGGCGAAGATTTATTACGCCGTTAAGGCAAATCCCGCCGCACCGATTCTAGAGCGGCTGGTGAAGCTTGACAGCAACTTCGATGCCGCCGGCATCGAGGAGATTGAAATGTGCCTTGGCGCCGGCGCGAAGCCGCAGGCGATTAGTTTCGGTAACACAATCAAGAAGGTTTCCGCCATCAAGCGGGCCTTTGCTGCGGGCGTCGGCATGTATGCATTCGACAGCGCTGAGGAGCTAGCTAAGCTGGCGGCCCACGCGCCCGGCGCCAAGGTCTATTGCCGGTTGCTGGTCGAGAACGAGGGCGCCGAATGGCCGCTATCTCGCAAGTTCGGAACCACGCTCGAGATGGCAGGGCAGATGATGGTTCAGGCTGGCAAAATGGGCCTGGATCCGTTTGGCCTGTCGTTCCACGTCGGTAGCCAGCAGACCACCACGACATCCTACGAGGCTGCGATCAGCCGCGTCAGCATGCTGTTCACCGACCTCAAGGATGCCGGCGTCAACATCCGCATGGTCAACCTGGGCGGCGGCTTCCCCGTGCGGTATTCCACTGACGTGCCAGAGATCGACCGGTTCGGCGACGCCATCATGGGTGCCATGACCCGTCATTTCGGCAATGCGTTGCCCGAGATGCTGATCG
>JAYTTA010000040.1:0-2700 GCA_043745345.1 Acetobacteraceae bacterium
CGTTGTTCTATTTCCGAAAATTGCGTGAGGCCTGTGAATCGCGCATGGATCTTATGCACGCGCTGATTTTCCGCTAAAACGTGATGGCGCAGCCAAGTGGTTTGCCGTTTGGTGTATTGGCTGGTCACGATGCCGATCCGCGTCGCTGCGATGGCGAGCGAAATCTCGCCACGCAGATGGGCGCCGATCTCCGGAACGCCATGGGCGCGCATCGCGGGAAGTGCTGGATTAAGGCCCAGATCAAGAAATTCCTCAACCTCCGCCAGCACGCCCTGCCCGAGCATGGCGTCGAAGCGCGAGGCGATCGCCGACCGCAGGTTTTCGCGCGGCGGGTCCAGGCGGATGGCGGCGAAATTCCACGGTGCCGGCATGCCGGGCCGGGACTGCCAGTCCGCCAGGCCGCGCCCGGTGCTTCGCCACACCTCGTAGGCGCGGGCGAGCCGCTGACCGTCGGCCGGGTTGAGCCGGCCGGCGGTGACCGGATCGACGGAGGACAGCCGGCGGTGTAGCGCCGCGGCCCCTTCGACGGCAAGCAGCGCGCGAGCCTCCTTTCGGGCGGCGACGGCTGGCGGTGGGATATCGACCAGTCCCACGGTCAGGCTTGCGAAGTACAGGCCGGTGCCGCCGCACAGGATCGGAAGCTTCCCCAGGCGCCGGGCGGCTTCCATCTCGGCCAGGGCGGCGGCGCGCCACCAGGCGACCGACCCGGCCTCGACCGCCGAGCGCACACCATACAGCACGTGCGGCGCCGCATACTCGTCCGCCTCGGTCGGGCGCGCCGTGACAATGCGCAGTTCGGAATAGACCTGCATCGAGTCGGCGTTGATGATCACGCCGTTGAGGCGTCGAGCCAGCCACAGGGCGAGCGCCGATTTGCCCGAAGCAGTTGGTCCGGCGACGATCAGCGCGGTCGGGTGCACGGACCTGGTTATTCTGATCTCCCTTGCCGGGGCCGCGGGGCGCTGCCAGGGTCCGCCGCATCATGAATCATGCCCTTACCCTAATTGCCGACCGTGCCGCCACCAGCCTGTCGCCCGGCATCATCGCCCGCGTGCGTGCGGCCGTCGGCGGCGGCGAGCCGACCCTGCTGTCACCCGGCGAGGCGGTCGACATCCCGGTGCCGTCACGCCCCGACCCGGCGCTGGTGCGCGACGCGATCGGCACAGGACGCATCGACGCGATTACGGTCAAAACCCGTGGCCGGCGCAAGGGCATGCTGATCGCCGACATGGACAGCACGATCGTCACCGGTGAGACCCTGGACGAGCTTGCCGATTTCGCCGGGCTCAAGGGCAAGATCGCGGCAATCACCCGGCGCAGTATGAACGGCGAGATCGACTTCGCCGAGGCGCTGGCGCTGCGGGTCGGCATGCTGAAGGGCCTGCCGCTCGACGCGCTGGAGAAGACCTGGCAGCGCGTGGTGCTGACGCCGGGCGCACGCGAGCTGATCGCCACCATGCGGGCCAACAACGCGCTGACGGCGCTGGTCTCGGGCGGGTTCACCTTCTTCACCGGCAAGGTGGCGGCGCTGGTCGGCTTCGACGTGCATCGGTCGAACGTGCTGGTAGATGACGGGGACGTGCTGACCGGCGAGGTCGAGACGCCGATCCTCGACCGCGACGCCAAACTGGCGACCCTTCGGGAACTCGCCGAGATGCGGGGATTGAAGCTGGCTGCGACCCTAGCGGTCGGCGACGGCGCCAACGACCTCGGGATGCTGCGGGAGGCCGGGCTAGGCGTTGCCTTCCACGCCAAGCCGATCGTCGCCGCGGAAGTCCGGGCCAAAGTGGATTTCTGCGATCTGCGCGCCCTGCTGTTCATCCAGGGTTTTCGCGTCGGCGAATTTCGCGACGCTTAGATCGTTGGAACTCAGGCTAGATCTGGCCTGATTGGAACCGCGACACAGCCTGCCGACTTCAGCCGCTTAGAATATTCGCTAGCACGTTGGCGACATACGGCCGGCGACACCCCAGGAAAACAATTGAGAAAAACAAGGACCGCATTGGCGGGTCGAACCTTGCGCCTGCTGGTGCGCACGGCTTCAGGCTTGGCGACTTCCTGGCTCGGTGGCGCTCGGGCCAAGGCGGACAAGCCGAGGCGAGCAGCGCAGGCGGTGCCGGCCGGACCGCGCTCGAAGGCGAGAGAGCGTGTTGAGCGGGTGGAGAACTTCGGCCCGAACCCTGGCCAACTGAGGATGTTCGTCTACGCGCCGGGGCAGCTGCCGCCGGCGAAAGGCGCCATGATCGTGCTGCTGCACGGTTGCGGACAGGAGGCGGCGTCGTTCGCCGCCGATAGCGGATGGATTGGCGTCGCGCGGCAACTGGGCATTCTTCTGGTCCTGCCAGAGCAAAGTCGAAACAACAACCGGGCTGGCTGCTTCAACTGGTTTGAACCTGCGGACGTGCGACGTGGCGGTGGTGAGGTGGCTTCGATCCGGCAGATGATCCGCGTGGCGGCAAAGCAGTTCGCCACGGATCCGAGGAAGGTCTTTATCGTCGGACTGTCGGCGGGCGGCGCCATGGCCGCGGCAATGCTGGCCGCCTATCCCGCGACCTTCGCCGCCGGCGCGGTGGTCGCCGGCATGCCGGTGGGTTCCGCGCACAGCGTCGGCGTGGCGATCCTGCGAATGCACCATGCCAACAACTATACCTCGCGCGCACGGCTTGCCGACGCGGTCCGATCGGCTTCGCCGGCGCGCCG
>JAYTTA010000041.1:0-9931 GCA_043745345.1 Acetobacteraceae bacterium
GAGCTGGTGGATTGGGCGCGCGCGGCCGGGCTGAACGTGGTCTGCGCCGGCAAGGGCACGAAATACCTGCCGGTCTACCATGTCTCGACGCCGGAGACGGTGTGGAGCCATTACGGATTTTCCGAGGCGCAGGTCGCCAGCGGCGACTTCAACCCGCAGATGTTCAATTCATTTCTGGACGGCACCAAGTCGGCGCTGGAGATGGCGGCGGTTGCGAATGCGACCGGGCTGGAGCCGGCGGCGGGCGGACTGGCGTTCCCCGCCTGCGGCGTCGATGACCTGCCAACTATTCTAAGGCCGCGCCAGGATGGCGGCATCCTTCCACACAAGGGCACGGTCGAGGTGGTATCGTCGGTGGAGCGCGACGGCCGGCCGGTTTTCCGTGACCTGCGATGGGGCGTCTACGTGACGTTCGAGGCGCCGTCCGGCTACGTCGAAAAGTGCTTTTCGGAGTATGGCCTGAACACCGACGCCACAGGGCGCTACAGCGTCATGTACAAGCCGTTCCATCTGATCGGGCTGGAACTCGGCATCTCGGTCGCCAGCATCATGGTTCGCGGCGAGGCGACGGGGGCGACGCGGGAGTTTCGCGGCGACGTGGTGGCGACGGCGAAGCGCGACCTCAGGCCCGGCGAGCGGTTGGACGGCGAGGGCGGCTACATGGTTTACGGCAGACTGATGCCGGCGCAGATGTCGCTCGCCGCCGGCGGGCTGCCGATCGGGCTCGCGCACAGCCTGACCTTGAAGAACGCGGTTGCGGTCGGCCAGCCGGTTCGGTGGCAGGATGTGGCGTTCGACGAGAGCAACCCGGCGATCCGGGTTCGCCGGGAAATGGAGGACATGTTCCGCGAGTGACGCGTTGATTAGGCGGCCTGCGCCAATTCCATGAAACGTTGCGAGGACGCCCCGATCTGAACCGCTCCGATTTGGATCGCATCGTTCACGTTTTCGGGTATGCCTCGCTCGGAGCGGCGGCGAAACGCTTAAAGTCTTAGACCGAGCGCCTGCAAGTGAGAAAACAGATGTCTTTGCGGCGCAGCCTGGCGTGGATGACGCTGTCCCAGGGCGGCTTCTTTATCCTGCAATTCGGCGGCTCGGTGATCCTGGCCCGGCTGCTCACCCCCTACGAGATGGGCGTCTACGCTATCGCCGCGGCGATCATCGGCGTGCTGACCGCGGTCCAGGATTTCGGCTTGGCCGGCTTCATGGTGCGCGAGCACCACCTAACGCCGCAGCTAGTCGCCGGCACCTTCACCGTCAATACGATCCTGGCGGTGCTGCTGGCGGCGGCGGTCGCCGGCAGCAGCGTGTTTGGAGCCACGTTCCTGCACGAACCCCGGGTGCAACGCGTCATGCTGGTGCTGGCATTGCTGCCGCTGCTCGGCGCGTTCCAGTTCGTGCCGGCGACGCAGTTGGAACGATTGGGGCAATTCAAGGCGATCGCGCTGATCAGCCTGGTGCGGATGGTTTGCTCGACCGGCGTGACCGTCGCCCTGGCGTTGACGGGGTTCAGCACCATGAGCATCGCCTACGGCAACCTGGCCGGCGCGGTGGTGACCCTTGCCGCCTACAACCTGGTCGGCCGCCGCCATGTCAGCCTGCGCCTCAGCCTGGCCGATTGGCGCCGCATCGGGCGCCACGGCAGCCACATGCTGGCGATCTCAGGCACCAACGGGGTGTTCAACCGGGCTGGCGAGTTCCTGCTCGGCCGGCTGCTGGGGCTCGACGCGCTGGGCCTTTATTCGCGCGCCTCCGGCCTCAGTGGGCTGCTGTGGAACAACGTCCACGCGGTGATCGGCCGGGTTGTGTTTGTCGAGTTGGCGGAGACCAGCCGGCGCGGCGTGTCGCTGCGGGAAAGCTACCTTCGGGTTGTCGAGATCGTCACCGCCCTGCTGTGGCCGGCGTTCGCCGGTTTCGCGGTGCTGGCCGGGCCGCTGATCCGCGCGGTGTATGGTGAAAAGTGGCTGGGGGCGGCGTGGCCGCTGACCATGCTGTCGATCGCCTCGATCGTGCTGGTGGCGATCACCATGACCTGGGAGATCTTCGTGCTGCGCCACGAGACCGGCCGGCAGGCGCGCTTCGAGGTGTTTCGGTCGGTGATCGGCCTGGTGCTGTTCGCCGCCGGCTGCCTAGTCAGCCTGACCGGTGCGGCCGCGGCCCGCATCGCCGAGGCACTGTTTTCGGTCGTGCTTTACCGGCCCCATCTGGAACGTATGACCAGCACCACAACCTGGGATTTCGTGCCGATCTATGGCCGCAGCCTGCTTTTGACAGTGGCAGCAATCGGGCCGGCGGTGCTACTTATGGTCGTGTACGGCGGCTCGGCGGACACGCCGATCGGCCATGTGCTCACGGCGATTGCCGCCGGAGTGGCGGCGTGGCTGGCCGTGCTTGGCCTGCTCGACCGCCATCCTCTGGCCGCCGAGATCCGGCGGCTGGTGGAAATGCGGCGGCGGCTGGCGATCTGAAACGCCGGCGATGATCTTCAGACTGAACCGGTAGGGAGTCCGCCAATGGCAGACGCGGCGGACGATTTCCTGGATCCCCTGACATCCCTCCATGGCGGCAGGCAATGTGAGCGGAATTCCTGGCGTTCCCGCCGCTACGGCCCCGCGGTCGATGCGGTGTTCGATGCCGGGCTCGCTCTCAACCCCTGGTTCCATCGGCTGCGCGTCAGGGCCGCCGCGATGCCGCGACGCAGGGTGCTGGTCACCGCCGTCGATGTCCCCACCCGCCGCGCCAGCCCCGACCGGATTGTCGCCGACTTAAAGACCTCCCGCCACGAGGTGACGGTTGCGCTGATGCCGATCGGCCATCTGCGCGATGTCACGGTATCCTACTCGCGCCTGGCGGCGATCGCTGAGGCGCGGGAGAGGCTGTCGGCCCAGGCGGTGCGGCGCGACAGCCGTGATCTGTTGCGTACCGTCGATGTGATGCGGCGGCTGTAGGCCTACGGAGATACCCTTGTCCGATATTCCACGTATCCCTGACATTCCTCGTATTGACGTGCTGATACCGGTGTTCAACGTCGCCCGCACCATTCGCGGCGCGATCGCCAGCATCCAGAACCAGACCGTGCGCGACATCCGCATCGTGGTGGTCAACGACGGCTCGACCGACGATACTGCGGCGATCCTGTCCGAGATCACCGCGGCTGATGCGCGGGTGGAAACATTCACGCGGCCGAACGGCGGCATCGTCGACGCGCTGAACTTCGGAATCGGACAGTGCCGGGCAAAATACCTGGCGCGCCATGACGGCGACGACCTGGCCGATCCCGAACGCTTCGCCCGCCAAGTCGCCTACCTGGAGGCGAACCCCGACTGCGTGGCGGTGGGTGGCGCCGCCCGGCACATCGACGAGAACGGCCGTTCCCTGGGCCACGTGGCGCATATCGGGTCGCCCGAGGACTCCGATCCGTCCTGGGCGCCGTCGCGCGAGCCCTACATCCTGCACCCGTTCCTGATGACCTACGGCGCCCGGGTGCGCGACGCCGGCGGCTACCGCCACGTGTTCCATGCCGAGGATACCGATCTGTACTGGCGCCTACAGGAAACCGGCCGGCTGCATAATCTGGATGACGTGTTGGGCGACTACCGCATGCATACCGGCAGCGTCAGCGGCGCCTCGGTGATCAACGGCCGGGTCTCGGCGCTGAATTCGCAGCTCGCCGGGATATCGGCGATGCGCCGGCGGCGGCAACGGCCCGACCTGACGTTCAGCAAGCAGGCGATCACCGACTATACCGCTGCCCGGTCGCTTGAGCGGATTTTCCGGCTTGGCGCCCGCCAGCTCGGCCCGGTCGAGACCGACCACCTGGAAGTCTCCCTTGCCGCCAAGCTGCTGGAACTGACCAGCTATCGGCCGTTCGAGCTCGACCTCGACGATTGCCGTTTTATCCGGAAGGCAATGGATAAGCATGGCGCTGCGCTGACGCCGGAGAACCGGGCTGTGTTGCGCCGCATGTGCTCGGGTGCGGCGGCCCGGATGGCCGCCGCCGGCCAGCGGCGCGGCGCCATGACCCTGGTGCGGCCATGGCGGTATGCGGGGGTGCTCAGCCGGCTGGCATTTCGCACGCTGCTGCCGCCGGCGCTGCGTCGGTTCACGCTGCGGGTTACCGGGCGGACAGTTCTTTTCAAGTAGCAAGGCCAGGACTCTGCCGTGGCCCCGCCTGCCTCAGGGCTGCGCGAACCACCACTCCAGATGTTCGAATGTCATGTTGGCACCACCGACGATGCGTTCCGCCTCGGCTGCCGGCCATTGGTCCAGGCGTGCCACAAAAGATCGCCACATCGCCGCCGTGCCATCGCCGTAGCCGGTGAAATAGGAGCAGCCTCCGCCGCCAAGATGCGGCTCGACATGGCGCAGGATAACCCGGCCGCCGAGCGTCGATCCCTCCATCACATACAACGATCCCATCGCCGCCGCGGCGCTGCCAAGCTCCGGTGCGGCACATGTCGGCAGCGCGGCAACAGCGTCGCGCGAAAGGCCAAGGGAAGAAAGATCGGCGGCGAGCAGATCCAGCCTTCGCCGCGGCCGGAGGAAATCCTCGTCGCGCAGCAGCGTCGCCACCGCGGGCTGCCAGCCTTGCCAGAAACCATAAAAGCGTTCCAGCTGCCGCAGGTAGGTGGCGCGGTCGAACGAACCGGAGATCAGCCCCATCCCGGCCTCCAGCCGGTCATGCGCTGGACGCGTCGCGGAGCGCAGCCTAGCCAATGTCGCGCCGGACTCGATGTCAGCCATCAAAGCCCGGCCATCAAAGCATCGACCGGATCCTGGCGGCCAGCGCTTCCATCGCGAACGGCTTGGCTATCATCTGCATGCCGGCGTCCGGCGTACCCCGTGCCGCCTTGTCGGCATAACCGGTGATGAACAGCACCTTGAGCTGGCTGCGCTGCTCGCGCGCGAGTAAGGCGAGTTGCCGCCCGTTAGTGCCGCCGGGCAGGCCGATATCGCTGACCATAAGGTCGATCCGCTGCTTCGATCGAACGGCTTCCATCGCCTCGGCCGCGTCGGCCGCCTCGATCACGCCGTAGCCCAGGTTGCGCAGTACGTCGCCGACCAGCATGCGCACAATGGCCTCGTCATCCACCACCAGCACCGTTTCAACAGGTCTGGCGCCAACCGCGGCCGGCGCCACGACACCGCCGACCGCCGTTTCGTCCTGGCCGATATGCCGCGGCAGATAAAGCCGCACGGTAGTGCCGCGGCCCGGCTCGCTATCGATGCCGGTGCCGCCGTTGGACTGCCGGGCGAAGCCGTAGACCATCGACAGGCCAAGCCCGGTGCCGGCACCCACCGGCTTAGTGGTGAAGAACGGCTCGAACACGCGCGCGATGATTTCGCGCTTCATGCCGCTGCCGGTATCGGTGACGCTGACCGCGACGTACTGGCCAGGGGGAATGTCTGCAGCCGGGATGTCGGCAGCCGGAATGTCGATAGCTGGGCCGGATTCTTCTCCAAGCTCGAAATTGGCGGCGGCGATGGTCAGCCGGCCGCCATCGGGCATCGCGTCGCGCGCGTTAATGGCCAGGTTGAGCAGCGCGTTCTCCAGCTGGTTGGCATCGCACAGCGTGCGCCACAGCCCGGCCGGCATCGCCGTCTCGACGTCGATCCCGGGCCCCATGGTGCGGCGGATCAGATCCTCCATCGACGCCGCGAGCTGGGCGATATCGACCGGTTTCGAATCGAGCGTCTGCTGGCGCGAGAAGGAAAGTAGCCGGTGAGTCAGGGCCGCGGCACGGTCGGCGCACGACATCGCGGCGGTGATGTAGCGGTCTACCGTGCCGTTGGGAGCAGGGTCGATCTGGCCGCGTATCATTTCCAGGCTGCCGAGGATGCCGGTCAGCAGATTGTTGAAATCATGCGCGATGCCGCCGGTCAGCTGGCCGACCGCCTCCATCTTCTGGCTTTGCCGCAACTGATCGTTGAGCTGGGCGATGCGGCGCAGACTGCGCACGACAACGTCGGCGATGCCGTGACGCAGCGCCTCGGCGATCTCCAGCTCCCACTCGGCCCATGGCGTCGCGACCCCGTGGCGCGTTTCCACCCAGCGCTCGAACGACTGGCGTGGCAGGACGGAGAGGTCCGCTGCCACCTCTTTGCTTGGATCGCCGCCCCAGTTGACCAGCTGCGGCTCCTCCGGGCGGAACCACAGCAGCATGTCGGACCGGTCGGCGGCCAGGAACACCGCCAGCACGCCGCTGGCGATTGCCAGGTGCGGCTGCCACGCCGGGAAGGCGGCGGCCAGCTTGTCGGTGTGATATATCTTCTCGCCGATACCCTGGTGGCGCAGCCAGACGGCGAGCTCGCGGATGGCGCCCTTCGGCGGCGTCTGTCCCAGCGTCGAGAAAACGCCCTCGTAGATCACGCAGGCGCCGGTCGCGCAGAGCAGATTGCCGATGTTGGTGTCGCCGTTGGTCAGCGCCGCAGCAACGCCCTCGGCCTCCGCCATGTCGGCCAGCAGCGCCAGCAGCCGGGTCTGGCCGCCGCGCCTGGCGTGCTCGGCATCGCCGCGCTCGGCCGAGCCGACCCGCAGCGCCAGTGCCTCGGTCAGGGCGAGTGCGGCAACCCGATCGCAGGGCGCGGGGAAGTGCGGCTTGCGGTGGTGGCAGACGATCAGGCCCCACAGCCGGTTCTCGGCCAGGATCGACAGCGACATCGAGCCGTTGACGCCCATGTTGCGGTGATACTGCAGATGGATCGGCGACAGCGCCCGCAGCCGGGCGAAGGACAGGTCGATGGCCTGAGGCGGCAGGTTGCCGGTCCGCGTCGAATCAATGTCGAGCGGAACGGGTATGGCATTGCGGTCGGGCACCCAGCGCAACAGGCTGCGGCGATACAGCTCGCGCGCCTGCGCCGGGATGTCGGAGGCCGGGAAGTGCAGCCCGTCCAGCGACTGCTCCCAGCTTTCGATTTTGTCCTCGCCGAGCGCCTGGCCGTTCCATTCGGTATCGAACCGGTAGATCAGCACGCGCTCATAGCCGGTCAGCGCGCGGATGCCCCGCGCTGTGACCCGTGCCAGCTGTTCGAGTTTGCTGCTGGTCACCCGCAGCTCGACGATCGCTTCCTGCAGCTCGCGGATGGAGCTCAGCGCCCGGACCTGGTCCGTCGGATCGGCGCGTTCCAGCTCGATCAGGATGAGCCCGCCGTGGGCGTGCACGTCGGCATGGAACGGGGTGCATGTGCCGTTGTTGCCGCTGTTCACGCTGGACTGCCAAGGCGCCTCGCCACGCAGTGTGCCCTGGTCGAAGCGCCGGTGCACGCCGGCGGCGAACTCCGCGCCCAGGATGCTTTCCAGTTCAAGCCCGATCGCGACCCCCGGCAGAAACGTGGCCGCGTTGCGGCTGGCGGCGACGACCGTGAAGCCGGCGGCGGGATCAATCGCCAGCAGCGCGCCGTGCGGCTGGATCGCGCCGGGAACGTGGATCGGCTCCTGGGCGCAGACGGCGAAGGGGTTCGTCGCAAACAAGCCGGTGCGGCCAGCCGGACCGTTGAGAGACGCGATTACGGTTCTCCAATGCGGGGGCGGGTCTGGAACTGGACGCTAAACGTAAAGGAGCGGCGTTTCTTCGTCCACCTTTAATTAGAGCTTTCGCCCTGCGGAGCCGATCTGCTGACGGATTCACCGCCCCGGCAGTAAGCAACCTTCGCGACCGGTGTCCATTACCATTCGAGTTTGGAGATAAGCACATGCCGATGATTGAGGCCGCCGACAAGACGCAGATCTTCTACAACGATTGGGGCACCGGCAGGCCGGTCGTGCTTATCCATGGCTGGCCGCTCGACTCCGACATGTGGGAGTACCAATCGGTGTTCCTCGCTTCCCAAGGGCTGCGCGTCGTGGCTTACGATCGCCGCGGCTTTGGCCGGTCCGGCCAGCCATGGAACGGCTACGACTACGACACGCTGGCCGACGACCTGAAGACGCTACTGGACACGCTCGACCTCAACGACGTGACGCTGGTCGGGTTCTCGATGGGTGGCGGCGAAGTCGCGCGTTACATGGGCCGGCACGGCGGCGCGCGGGTGACCAAGGCGGTTTTGGTGTCCGCCGTGACGCCCTACCTGGTGCAGGCCGAAAGCAATCCGGATGGCGTGCCGCGCGATGTCTTCGACCAAATCGAGGACGGCCTGCGCCGCGATCGCCCGAACTTCCTGGCGACGTTTGGCAAACAGTTCTTCGGCGCTGGGCTGCTGAACTTCACCGTCACCAGCGAAATCCTGCAATGGTCGCAGATGATGGCGCTGCTCGGCTCGCCCAAGGCGACGATCGATTGCATGCGGGCATTTTCGGAAACCGACTTTCGACAGGATCTGGCGGCGTTCAAGGTGCCTACCCTGGTCATCCACGGTGAGAGCGACGCGACGGTGCCGTTCGACAAGTCCGGTAAGCTGGCCCCGGCGATGATCCCGGGGGCTACGTTGAAAATCTACTCCGGCGCGCCGCATGGTCTTTTCTTTACGGAAAAGGATAGGCTTAATCAGGATCTTCTTGAATTCATTCAACTCTAGGCAAGGCCAGGGGCGCCGCCCCTGGACCCCGCCCGGGAAGCGCCCGGGCGCGCATCCGTCAGGCGATCCGACCGGTGGCCCCCGTGGCGCTGTTTTAGGTCAATTGCCGGGCCGATGAATTTGTCCTTGCGCACAACGCGGCGGCGGATGCCGCCCGTAGCGTGCCCGAGGGTGCGGCCGAGACGGTGACGCGGGTGGCCGGGCAGTAGCGCGCTGGGGTGCCCACCGCCTGCGGCTTCTCGATGAAGGCGTGGTCCTCGCCGGATGCCACCGTCGGCACACCGCCGACCTGGCGCCAGGCAGCGACGCGACCGCGACGCTGGCACCGGAATGTTCCGTATGGCGCGGCCACGGATCAGACGGGTCGGGATCGAGGATAGCGGCGATCTCGTCGATCAGCGGCAGCGAACGTCGATCAGGACATCGCGTTCCGTGCTCGGACCGTTCGGCATGGTTGGGCCGGGCGGTTGCTACTCCGCAGCCTGAAGCAGGCCCTCTCGGACGAAGTCGGGGTCGAACACCCGGTCGGCCATCACCTGGCAGCGCTTGATCAGCCGGTGCTCGTCCGCCGTGTAGTCGGGAATCGCGTTGTGCAGGGTGCCGATGTGGTCCCACATAAGCACGTCGCCGACCGTCCAGCTATGCGCGTACTGGAACTGCGGCTGCAACTGGTGGCGGAACAGCCGGTCCAGCACCCGGTCGCTTTCGGCCTGATCCATCTCGTTGATGCGGACCGCGTAGCCGGGGTTGCAGTAGAGCACCTGGCGACCGGTGATCGGGTGGGTCATGAACACCGGATGCACCGCCGGCGGGCGTTTGGCGCGTTGCTCGGCGGTGAGCGGCGGGCGGGTGCTGCCGGGGCGGTTGCGCATCTCCTCCCAAAATTTGTTGAAGTCGTGTGTCGCGGTCATGCCGTTGAGGCGCTGCTTGAGATCTTCCGGTAGCGCGTCTCGGGCGGCGTGCATGTTGGCGAACACGGTGTTGCCGAGCGGGGTGCCGTCGCGTTGCGGGATTTTCATGCCGTAGAGCACATTGGAGAAGCCGATCCTGTCGTTGTACGACATGTCGGTGTGCCAGTCCTGGCCGGCGTCGGCGAGGCCGATCGGCTCGCCGTTCTCGACGATGTTGGACAGGATCATCACCTCCGGCATGCCGTGCTCGCAGTAGGTGCCGGTGAGCGAGGCCTGTAGCCCGCCGAAATGCGCCGAGAAATCCCGGAGTTGGGGAGCATCGAGCGTCTGGCCCGGGAAGCACAGCACGCCGTGTTCGCCCAACGCGCGGAGGATGGTGCCAAAATCGGCTTTTTGGAGCGGTCGGGACAGGTCGATGCCGTCGATGATGGCGCCGAGGGTTTTTTGGGTGGGAGTGATCTTCATGCGGGTTTCCTCCGGATGGCGGATGCTTTTCCGAGCTCGCC
>JAYTTA010000042.1:0-2657 GCA_043745345.1 Acetobacteraceae bacterium
CTTCTCTGATGCGCCTGGGTTCGATCTCGGCCAGCGCCGGCAATCCGTATCTGGAAACCCACCATAGCCAAGTTCGCGCCCCGCTTCGTCTGCCAGTCCTGCGGCGCCATCAGCGGCAAGTGGGCCGGGCGCTGCGAAAGCTGCGGCGAGTGGAACACAATCATCGAGGATGCGGGTGCCGCCGCCGGGCCGGGCCTCGCCGCCGCCGTGAAATCGCCCGCATCGCGCAAGATCGCGTTCGTAGACTTGGCCGGCAGCGCCGAGCCGCCGCCGCGCGCGGCCACCACCATCGCCGAACTCGACCGCGTGCTGGGTGGGGGCCTGGTCGCAGGATCGGCTATCCTGCTAGCCGGCGATCCCGGCATCGGCAAGTCCACGCTGCTGTTGCAGACCGCCGCCGCCCTCGCCCGCACCGGCAAGCGCGTCCTCTACATCTCCGGCGAGGAGGCGGTCGAGCAGGTGCGGCTGCGCGCGCGCCGGCTGGGCCTCACCGATGCCCGGCTGGAACTTGCCGCCGCCATCAACCTGCGCGAGATCGCGGCCACCCTGGACGGCGAGACCGAGGCCACCCTAGTCGTCATCGACAGCATCCAGACCATGTGGCTGGACAGCATCGACAGCGCGCCGGGCACGGTGTCGCAGGTGCGCGCGTGCAGCTTCGAGCTGATCCGCCTTGCCAAGACGCGCAACTTCGCCGTGGTGCTGGTCGGCCATGTAACCAAAGAGGGCGCCATCGCCGGGCCGCGCGTGCTGGAGCACATGGTCGACGCGGTGCTGTATTTCGAAGGCGACCGCGGGCACCAGTTCCGCATCCTGCGCGGGGTGAAGAACCGCTTCGGCGCCACCGACGAGATCGGCGTGTTTGAGATGACCGACCGTGGGCTGGCCGAGGTCGCCAACCCGTCCGCCCTATTCCTTGCCGAACGGCGAGGCAACATTTCCGGCAGCGCAGTGTTCGCGGGGCTGGAGGGCACCCGCCCGGTGCTGGTGGAAATCCAGGTGCTGCTGGCAGCCAATCCGGGCGGCACCCCTCGCCGCTCGGTGATCGGCTGGGACAGCGGGCGGCTGGGCATGTTGCTGGCGGTATTGGAATCTCGCTGCGGGCTGCGGCTGGGGGCCACCGACGTATACCTTAATGTCGCCGGCGGGTTGCGCATCACCGAACCGGCGGCCGACCTTGCAGTGGCGGCGGCGATCGCCTCAGCGGCGTCGGATCAGCCGACCGATCCCGGCTCGGTCTATTTCGGCGAGGTCGGGCTGTCAGGCGAAATCCGCCAGGTGGCGCAGGCGGAGGCGCGGCTGAAGGAGGCGCAGAAGCTGGGCTTCGAGCAGGCCTACCTGCCGCGCCGAGTTGCGCGCGGCAACCGGCCACTGGCCGCCCCCGAGGGCATCACCCTGCGGGAGATCGGCCACCTGTCCGATCTGGTGGCACGGTTCGGCAAGGCGGCGACCAGCAAAGCTGGCAAGGCTGCCCCGGCTGAGGATATACAGCGCTGCACATGACGCTTTCTCGACCCTTGAACGCCCGACCCCTGAATGCCCGACCCCTGAATGCCCGGCCCTTGAACGAATCGGATTGCCGCACGTGAACTGGGTCGACCTTGTTGTCATCGCCGTCGTGATTGTCTCCGGGTTGCTCGCCTTCATGCGCGGTTTCGTGCGCGAGCTGCTTGGCATCGTCGCCTGGGTTGGCGCCGTGGCGGTGGCAGTGTGGGCGTTTCCGATAGTGCAGCCTTCGTTCCGCCAATGGATCAGCAACCCGGAACTGGCCGATCCGGCGGCATTCCTGGCAGTGTTCGTGCTTGCGTTGATCGTGCTGTCGATTGTGGCCAGTCTGCTCGGCAGCGTGGTGCGCGAGTCCGCATTGGGCGGAATCGACCGCACGCTCGGCATGGTGTTTGGCCTGCTGCGCGGGGCCGTCGTCGTCATCGCCGCCTATGTTGGCCTCGGCATGGTCATGGCGCCGGACCGCTGGCCGGAGCCTTTGATGCAGGCACGGACGCTACCATATGCCTATGGTGCTGCGGTCTGGACCGTCCAGCTTCTGCCGGTCGACTATCGGCCGAACGTCCGCCCGCCGCCGGGGGCAGCCGTCCTTAAATCCGAAGAACTGCTGCAGCCGCAGCCGCAGGGAAATGCCATTGGCAAGCCCTGATTCGCTACTGGGAGCCGGGCTATGATGACCACCGATCCATTCGACGATGACAAGATGCACGAGGAGTGCGGCGTCGTCGGCGTGTGGAACTGCACCGACGCCGCCGCCATCACCGCCCTCGGCCTGCATGCCTTGCAGCATCGCGGCCAGACTGCGACCGGGATTGTCAGCTTCGACGGACAGATTTTCCGCAGCCACAAGGGCGTCGGTCTGGTCGGCGACAATTTCTCCGACGCGCGGGTGATCGCGGGCCTCCCTGGCACGTCGGCGATGGGCCACAACCGCTATGCCACCACCGGCGACACCGTGCTGCGCAACGTGCAGCCGCTGTTCGCTGATTTTGAGTTCGGCGGCCTGGCCGTCGCCCATAACGGCAACCTCACCAACGCCACCATGCTGCGCCGCGCGTTGGTGCGGCGCGGCTGCCTGTTCCAGTCCACCACCGACAGCGAGGTGTTCATCCACCTGATCGCCATCAGCCTTTATTCTACCGTAGTCGACC
>JAYTTA010000043.1:0-2645 GCA_043745345.1 Acetobacteraceae bacterium
GCCCGCGCCGCGCTGGCGCTGCATGAGGCGGCCGGCGACCCCGCACGGCTGGCGCAGGCGATACACATCCTGACCGCCGCTACCGAATTCTTCTCCGACGAGCAGGGTGGCTTCTACCAAACCGCCGCCGACGCTGCCGACGTGCCGCTCAACCGCTCGCGCCATGCCGGCGACAACGCGACGCCGTCCGGCAACGGGACGATTGCCGGGGCGATGGCGCGGCTGTTCCACCTTACCGGCGACGAATTCTGGCGGTCCCGCACCGTTGCCGTGCTGCGCGCCTTCTGTGGCGATCGCACCCGGCTCTCGACCATGCCGACCCTGCTGGCCGCCGCCGACCTGCTGGAGAACGCGGTCACCCTGGTCGTCACCGGACCGATTGATGAAAACACCGCCGCGTTGCTGAACGTCGGGAAAAAATCCGCTGATCCGCGAATCGTGGTCCTGTACGCTGCCTCAGCCGAGGCGTTGCCATCCAGCCACCCGGCATTTGGCAAAACCGCCTCTGGAGCAGCCTATGTCTGTCGCGCCGGCACCTGCAGCCTGCCGGTATCGCGGCCGGACGCTCTCCGTGCTCTGCTGCATATAAACAGATAGGCAGATCCATGCCGCAGCTCTCTCTCCACACCCCGGTCGGCGACCTTACAGTCTCGGAGGAGAACGGCGCCATCGTCGCCATCGACTGGGGCTGGGGTCGCGACCAAGCCATCTCATCTGTTCTGCGGGACGCCCGCAAACAACTCCACGAGTATTTCGACGGAACCCGGAACACGTTCGACCTGCCGCTGGCTCCGACCGGCTCGGCCTATCGTCAGCGTGTCTGGCGTTGCCTGTCCGACATCCCCTATGGCGACGTGCGCAGCTACCGCGAGATCGCCGCCGTCGCCGGCGGCTCGGCGCGCTCGGTCGGCGGCGCCAACGGCCATAACCCGATCCCGATCGTCATCCCCTGCCACCGCGTGCTCGCCAGCAACGGCGCGGGCGGCTACACGATCGGCGGCTATTCCGGCGGCGACGGGCTCGACACCAAGCGCTACCTGCTGCGCCTGGAAGCGGCGTCCGTCCCGCTCTCCTTGACAGCCAGCCTATAATGTCGGCTCGTCCATCTTGCCGCCCGCGGTTGCCGGGCGGCACCTTTTCGACACTATAAGGCCAAGGCCGCATCGCGCGGCCCGGCGACGGAGACCATCATGACGCAAGCCATTCGCATCCATTCCACCGGCGGGCCTGAGGTCATGCAGTGGGAGGAGGTGCCGACACCCGAGCCCGGCCCAAACGAGGCGCTGATCAAGCACGAGGCCATTGGCCTCAACTACATCGACGTCTATTTCCGCACCGGCCTCTACAAGGCGCCGCACATGCCCTTGACCATCGGCATGGAGGGTGCCGGCACCGTGGTCTCGGTCGGCAACGCAGTCACCAACGTCAAGCCCGGCGACCGCATCGCCTATGCCGGGCCCATCGGCGCCTATGCCAAGTCGCGCACTATCGCCGCCGACCGGCTGGTCCATCTGCCCTCCGACATCAGCTTCACCACCGGTGCCGCAATGATGCTGCAGGGCATGACCGTGCAATACCTGCTGCGCCGCACCTACAGGGTCAAAACCGGCGAGACCATCGTCGTCCACGCCGCCGCCGGTGGCGTCGGGCTGATCATGTGCCAGTGGGCCAAGCACCTCGGCGTCAGCGTCATCGGCGTGGTTTCGACGCGCGAGAAGGCCGACCTCGCGATGGCCAACGGGGCCGCGCATTGCGTCATCGGCCATGCCGACCTGCCCGCCCAGGTCAAGCGCATCACCGGGGGTGCCATGGTGCCGGTAGTCTATGACAGCGTCGGGCGCGACACTTTCGTGGCCAGCCTCGATTGCCTGGCGCCGCTGGGATTGATGGCCAGCTTCGGCAACGCGTCCGGTCCGGTGCCGCCGGTAGATCTGGCAGTGCTCGGCGCCAAGGGCAGCCTTTTTCTCACCCGTCCCGGCCTCGCCACCTACACCGCCAAACCCGCCGATCTCGCGCATTGTGCCGCGGAGTTGATGGAAGTGGTGGCCAATGGCGCCGTGAAGATCCAGGTCAACCAGACCTTCGCGCTAAAGGACGCGGCGCAGGCACATATCGCGCTGGAGGCTAGGAAGACCACGGGGAGCACTGTTCTATTGCCGTAAGCAGAAAGACTGGGCTCTGCCCAAACCCGCTTAGGGGCAGTCGCCCCTTAGAACTCGTTCCCTAAGGGATGCGCTCCCGGGCGCTTCCCGGACGGGGATCTGGGGCGCGGAGCGCCAAGCTTCTCACTCCCCCCACCATCGCAACCGGCACCCCAGTGGTGGCTGGAAAGCTGATCGGCAAACCAAGCAGCGTCCGCACGGCGAGGAAGGCAAAGCACTCAGCCTCGATCGCGTCGCCGCGCCAGCCGAAATCCTCGGCCATCCCGGTTTCGACCCGCGCCCGGGCGGCGATGGCGGCAACAATCGCCGGGTTGCGGCGGCCACCGCCGCAAATAATAAGGCGCGTGGGCCGTGTCGGCAGCAGATCAAGCGCGCGGCCGACGGCCCCCGCGGTAAACGCGGTAAGCGTCGCGCAGCCATCCTCCAGGCTCAGCCCGTCGGCCATCGCGGCGCGGAAGTCGAACCGGTCGAGCGATTTGGGGT
>JAYTTA010000044.1:0-9775 GCA_043745345.1 Acetobacteraceae bacterium
ATCCCCGATCCAGTCATCCCTGGTCCGGATCGGGCTTCATCATCCCAAGCTTCATCATCAGCCCAACGGTGCCGCCCTTAATCGGCCGCAGCAAGGCTAGCGACATCACCAGGGTCAGCGGCAAGAAGATCGCCGACATCGTCAACGTCGACAGTTCCGTCGCTCTCTCCGTCCACAGCAACAGCGGCACGACGACATGCCCGACCAGCAGGATGGTGAAATAGGGCGGCAGGTCGTCAGCCCGCGCAGCGCCGAGCGGGGCACTGCACGCCGAACATTCGCGCACGACCTTCAGGTAGCCGGAAAACAGGTGAGTTTTACCACAGGCGGGGCAGTGGCCCAGCAGGCCGCGAGAGACCGCAGTACGGAGCGATGGTAGCGGCAGCGGCAGGAGATCTTTCGGCAGATCGCGGTCGGAAGTCCAGCGTACCGTCGACATTTCGGCATCCTCAGCAACAGGCCAAGCTCGTTGTGCATCACAACATAGGCCTTCTGCCGGGTTAAAACCATCCTGTCGTGTGAGGGCGTTCCTGTGAAGGCGGGATAGCCGCCCCGCTTTTACAAAACGAGGCCGCGCCAAGCCCGGATCACACCGTGCGGTTGACCGATTTGCCGGAGCCGAGATTGTCGGTCTTGACCTCCTTGGCGGCCGGCGCGCTGCCAGCGGTGGGTGGCTTGCCGTGCGGCTTGCCATGATTGACGTGGGGATGCGACGAGGCCTGGCTGATCGAGGTCATGCAACTCTCCGGTGACAAAAGCCCAAAAGAAATCTGGGCTGAAGTTAAGGTTCGGGGCGACATTTTGTCGCAGCGCTCCCCAGGCGGTTTCTGCCCGGGTGACTTCGCCGTCTATCCCGAAAAACGTTACCGCTTCGATAATCCGTCAGCCGAAACCACGCCGTGCCGACCGGCGCGCGAAGTCAATCGCCACCAGAGCCGTCATCAATCCGGCCAGGGTGAAACCCAGCGAAAAATCACCGGTTACCTGAATGATGGCGCCGAGCGAGCCGGGCACCAGCACCATGCCCATGCAAGTCATGCTGACAATGCCGCCGGTCGCCTCCGCGATGCGACCGGCCGGCGACATCCGCGCCACCTCGGCGAACACCACGCCATTCCAGCCCAGCACCAGCAGCCCGAACACGGCGCTGACCGCATGGATCGCCGGCAGCGGCCAGGCCGGCGTGAACTGGCCAACCGCGATGCTGGCGACCGCGACCCCGGCGGCAATGACCGACATCACCAGCACCGGCCGGCCGGTGTGGTCGGCGAGCGTGCCCCACACCACCCGGCCGACCATGCCCGCGACCTGCGCCGTCGCCAGCGCGAACCCCGCCGCGGCCAGCGCGAACCCGACGGCGTGGGTCAGGTAGGTGACGAAGATCGACAGCAGCGCGCCCTGCACCCCCGACATCACCGCGCAGGCGATGCCGATGGCGCGCAGCTCGCGGTCACGCCAGACCAGCAGGAACGGGTTGAACATCGTGTGCCAGCCGATTTTCCGCGCGGTGTCGCGGTCGGCATCCGTCTCGCCGCGCCAGATTTGCAGCAGACAAGCCAATGCGAGCGCCGCCGCCGCCATGCAGCCGAGGGCCCCTCGCCAGCCGAACCATAGCGCCAGGCTGGGTAGCAGGATGCCGGCCAGCGCACCGCCGATCGGCACGCCGGCCTGCTTGATCGAGAATACTAGGTTGACCCAGGCCGGCGGCGTCGCGCGCAGCAGCATGTGTGAGCTGGCAGCGGTCGGCGGCGCATTGCCCATGCCGGCGAGCAGCGCGCACAGGACGAAGCCGGCGATACCGGCGCCGATCGCAATGCCGGCGATGCCGCAGGCGCATCCCAGTGCAATCAGCACCAGGCAGCCCTGGCACACGCGCATCGCGCCGAACTGCGGGATGAGCCCGCCGCCGACCAGCGCCGAGAACACGCAGAAGGTGTAAGCGAGGGACGTATAAAGGCCGATGCTGGTCGCCGGCACGCCGAGGTCGCGTGCGATCGCCGGCGCCAGCACCGGAACCGCGAACATCGCCATGGTCACCATCGCCTGCACCGCCATCATCGCGGAAAGCTGGATCGTGAATTCCCGGCGGCGCGCCCGCCTGGTGTAGGGCTCGGCCAAGATGCTCATGCTGTCTCCGCCCCCGGGTTCTCCGTCGCCGGTCCGCTTGCCGTTGCAATGCCATGACCTTACGTAGGACCGTTTCGAACGCTAAACCGCATGTCGGCAGGCGCCAACCCCGGTTGTCCGCACCATCCGGCTTCAAACTTCATCCGAGGATTGCCATGAAACTACACGACGTGAAGGTGTCCCCTTCGAAAGCCAGCCTGAAACGCGAGGACCAGCTCGCCTGGAAGATTGCCGGCGTCGCCGCCGACCGCGTGCCGGTGCAGAAGGACGTCGCCGAAATGATCGTCAATCGGATCATCGACAACGCCTCGGTCGCGATTGCCTCGGTCAACCGTCGGTCGGTGACTTCCGCGCGCGACATGGCGCTGGGCCACGCGCGAAAAGATGGCGCCACGGTGTTCGGCATGCCGGCCGGCAAGCGCGTCAGCCCGGAATGGGCGGCGTGGGCGAACGGCACTGCGGTGCGCGAACTCGATATGCACGATACCTTTCTCGCCGCCGACTACTCGCACCCGGGCGACAACATCCCGCCGGTCCTGGCCGTCGCGCAGGTGCGCGAAAAATCCGGCCGCGAGCTGATCCGCGGCATCGCCACCGGCTACGAGATTCAGATCGATCTGGTGCGCGCGATCTGCCTGCACGAGCATAAGATCGACCACATCGCGCATCTCTGTCCGGCGCAAGCCGCCGGCATCGGCACGCTGCTCGGTCTGAAGCAGGACGTGATCTACCAGGCGGTGCAACAGGCGGTGCACGTCTCGTTCACCACGCGCCAGTCACGCAAAGGCGAGATCAGCAGCTGGAAGGCCTACGCCCCCGCGCATTCGGGCAAGCTGGCGATCGAGGCGGTGGACCGGGTGATGCGCGGCGAGGGCGCCCCGAGCCCGATCTACGAGGGTGAGGACAGCGTTATCGCCTGGATGCTCGACGGCCCGCAGGCGCATTACCAAGTACCGCTGCCGGAAGCCGGCGAAGCCAAGCGCGCGATCATGGACAGCTACACCAAGGAGCATAGCGCCGAGTACCAGTCCCAGGCGCTGATCGACCTGGCGTTCCGCATGCGCGACGCCGTCGGCAACCTTGGTAAAATCAAGAAGATCATCATCCACACCAGCCACCACACCCACTATGTGATCGGCACCGGCGCCAACGATCCGCAGAAGATGGATCCGAAGGCATCGCGTGAGACGCTGGACCATTCGATTATGTATATCTTCGCCGTCGCCCTGCAGGACGGCAGCTGGCACCACGTCGACAGCTACGCGCCCAAGCGGGCCGGGCGCGCCGACACGGTCAAGCTGTGGCAGAAGATCGAGACCTGCGAGGACCCCGAATGGACCCGCCGTTACCGCGCCACCGACCCGAGCGAACTCGCCTTCGGTGCACGCGTCGAGATCGTCATGCAGGACGGCACCACGATCATCGACGAGATGGCGGTGGCCAATGCCCATCCGGCCGGCGCGAAGCCGTTCTCGCGTCCCGACTACCTCAAGAAGTTCCAGGTTTTAACGGAAGGCATCATCTCCGCGCGCGAGTCGGCGCGGTTCCTTGAGGCCGTACAGGACCTGGCGAAGCTGCCATCTGGGGAGCTGCATCGGCTGAATGTGGCGCTGCCGGCCGGCGCCGTGGCAATCGGCAAGCCCGGCATATTCTGAACCCTGAAACAGGAGAGCCTCCAATGAACGAAATCGCTCCCGCGACGAACGGCACCGCTGCCGCGGTCGGCAACAAGCCAAAAAAGTCGGTGCAGCTTTCGGGCGTCGTGGCCGGCAACACGGCGCTGTGCACCGTCGGACGGACTGGCAATGACCTCAACTATCGTGGCTACGACATCCTCGACATCGCCGACGTCTGCGAATTCGAGGAGATCGCGCATCTTCTGGTGCACGGCACGCTGCCGAACGTGGCCGACCTCGCCGCCTACAAGGCCAAGCTAAAATCCATGCGCGGGGTGCCGCTCGCGGTGCGCCGCGTACTGGAGGCGCTGCCGGCGGCGACGCACCCGATGGACGTGATGCGCACCGCCGTCTCGGCGCTCGGCTGCACCCTGCCGGAAAAGGAGGATCACAACGTCTCCGACGCCCGCGACATCGCTGACCGGCTGATGGCCTCGTTAGGTTCAATGCTGCTGTACTGGTACCACTTCAGCCACAACGGTCGCGCGGTCGAGGTCGAGACCGACGACGACAGCATCGGCGGCCATTTCCTGCATGTGCTGCACGGCAAGAAGCCTGACGAGACCTCTGTCCGCGCGATGCATACCTCGCTTAACCTCTATGCCGAGCATGAGTTCAACGCCTCGACCTTCACTTGCCGAGTGATCGCCGGTACCGGCGCCGACTTGTACTCGGCGATCACCGGTGGCATCGGGGCACTTCGCGGTCCGAAGCATGGCGGCGCCAACGAGGTGTCGTTCGAAATCCAACAGCGCTATGCGACACCCGACGAGGCCGAAAGTGACATCCGCAACCGGGTCGCCGCCAAAGAGGTGGTGATCGGCTTCGGTCACCCGGTCTACACGATCGCCGATCCGCGCAACAAGATCATCAAGGAGGTGGCGCGGCGGCTGTCGGCGAAGGCCGGGTCTATGCGCATGTTCGAGATCGCCGATCGCATCGAGGCAGTGATGATGGATGCCAAGAAGATGTTCGCCAATCTCGATTGGTTCAGTGCCGTCAGCTACAACAGGCTCGGCGTGCCCACCGTGATGTTCACGCCGCTGTTCGTGATCTCGCGTACTGCCGGATGGAGCGCCCACGTCATCGAGCAGCGCATCGACGGCAAGATCATCCGTCCGGCGGCCAACTACATCGGCCCCGACGATCAGAAATTTGTGCCGTTGGCTGATCGAAGCTGAACACCTCGCGAGATATTTTCCGGATACCCTTCAAGGGCGCTGCGGCGGCAGTGCCGCGGCGTTTTCGTAGTTGCTGACTTGATCATTATCTTTTCTTCTCGTTCCGAGTCGGATCGAAGGCTCAGCGCGGGCGAAAATTTCGCGTGTCATACGAAAAAACGATGTTGCTTTTTATTGACATGACCACGGCGGACGCGGAATAGCGGAAACCGATGCATGAAGCCGGACCGCGCCGTCCTCTCGGCGCGCAGCTTTTGCATCGCAAAGGAAGGACGGTCCATGGACCGCTGCCTCGTAGAACTGGCGCCCTCAGCCGCGGATCGATCGATGATTATCGTCCCGTCCCGGCCGCACGCCGGCGGCGATCGCCACCGGCGCGCCGACAAAAACCTGCCGCAACCACAACAGGAGATCCTTCAAATGAGCAACGACGTGACAGACATCGACAGCCCACGCGCCCAAGCCATGGCGATGCGCGCCGCCGCGACCAAGACGGCGGCCAAGACGGCGGCTAAGCCGGCGGCAAAGAAGCTCGCGGCCAAACCGGCCGCCAAGGTCCCTGCAAAGAAGGCAACGCCGGCCGCCACGAAAAAGCCGGGGGCGAAAACTGCGGTGGCGGCCAAGAAGCCGGCGGTGAAAGCCGCTCCGGCCAAGGCCACCAAGGCCGCCGCGAAACCGGCCAAGACTGTCGTCAAGGCCGTGGCTAAGCCGGCGGCGAAAAAGCCGGCTGCCAAGAAGGCGGCCGCTCCGGCCCGAAAGCCTGCCGCTAAGGCGCCGATGAAGATGGCGGCGGCGAAAAAGCCGGCCACGAAAAAGTCGGATGCTAAAAAACCGGCGCCGGCGAAACGCGGTGCCAGTGCCAAGGTCGCAGCCTCCATCGGCTGAGATCGGACGGCCTTGCCGCCACCAACAGCAGGCACGCTTCCGGCAACGAACCGGAGGCGTGCCGGCTGTGTTGGCCAAGTGTCGTGAGAAAGGCCCGCGGCTTACGTCGGCTTCGGACGTTTGCCGGCATCAGACGCGCGCCACAGATACCACGCGGCAAAACTCCGCCATGGCGCCCACGCCTCGCCAATGGTCCCGAGCTCGCGCGGCTTCGGTTGGACGTCCAGCCCGTAGAGCAGCCGGTATCCCTCGCGGACGCCAAAATCGTCGACCGGCAGCACATCCGGCCGGCCGAGCGTCGATATTAGCACCATCTCGACCGTCCACCGCCCGACGCCGCGGATCGTCGTCAGCCGTTCGATCAGGGCGGTATCCGACAGCCGGCCGGCCGCCCGCCGATCGGGCACCGTGCCGTCCAGCGTCTTGGCGCAGATATCCTGGATCGCGAGAATCTTCGAGGCCGAGAAACCGCAGCCGCGCAGCCGCGCCGGATCCATCGCCAATACCACACCGGGACCCGGAAACGGGCCGGGCTCCGCATCGTTGGGTAAGACTCCGCCGAACAGGGAGACGAAGCGCGCAAGGATCGCTTCGGCGGCACGGCCGTGCAGTTGTTGATGCGCGATGCTGCGGACCAGCGCCTCGTACGGGCTGCGCGCCTGCGGCTTCAGGTTCGGGCGCGCCGAGCGAAGGATCAGGGCGGCGAAATCCGGGTCGCGGGACAGATGGCGGCGGGCCAACAGGGACATGTCGGTTTTATGCGCAACCGCCCGACGTGTTGCAAGGTTCGACTGGCCGCCACGCCGGGTTGCGCCAGGCTGGCCGGATTGGCGGTGACCTTGTGCCTGGTAGCGGTATGCCTGTTCCTGATTTAGTCTCTTGCGTTTAGCCCCGGATCGAGGATTGCCTGATGGCCAGCCATGCTGATCGTAACCGCCTGGTCACCAATCGCTAGGTCTGGCAGACAGGGCGCATTGACGCCACGGGACGCAGGCGCCAGCCTGCCGCCAATCAAAAAACTCAGCGCTCAAGCTGGTGGAACCGAATCTAAGGGGGAAAGCATGCGTACGGCCGAAATGGACTGGCGGGCGATCGAGGATTGGGTGAGACACGATGACCGTGCGGTGCTGCCGCTCGGCAGCACCGAACAACATGCCGGACTATCGCTCGCGACCGACGCCATCCTTGCTGAGCGGGTGGCCGCAGAAGCCGCCGAGCCGCTGGGCATCCCGGTGTTTCCAGTGGTGCCATTCGGCCTCACGCCCTATTTCAGCGCCTATCCCGGCACCGTCACCTTGCGCTTGGCGACCTATGCCGCGTTGATCCGCGACCTGCTGGACAGCCTTAAGCGCTCCGGGTTCCGCCGCATTCTGATTGTCAATGGCCATGGCGGCAACCAGCCGGCCGGGCTACTGGCGCAGGAATGGATGATGGACAATCCGGATACCCGCGTGCGTTTCCATAACTGGTGGCAGGCGCCGCAGACCTATGCGGCGGTGGCAGCGATCGATCCGGTGGCCACGCATGCCAGCTGGGTCGAGAACTTCCCCTGGACCCGCTTGCCCAACGCCGACGCCCCAACCGAGCGCGCACCAATGGCCAATCTCGATCACATGCGCACCCTGCCGCCGTTTGAGGCCCGTGAGTTGCTGGGCGACGGCAACTTTGGCGGTGAGTATCGGCGAACAGATGCAGAGATGATGGAAATCTGGAATGTTGCAGTCGCGGAAACACGGGAGTTGCTGGAGAATTGGTAGAAAGGTAGTGAGCTATGCTCCAAATCCCGCCCCTACGTTCAAGCCCCCTACGTTCAAGCATTGGGCGCAGTTAAAATTCCTGTAAAGGGGAGCCCGGTCTTAACTCTCTAAACTCCGACTTACCAATTGTTGTGCTTCAGATTGGATTTTCTGAAGGTGGACTGTACTTCGAAAACTTTCCGCATAAATCTTGTAGACATCCTCGGTTCCCGACGGCCTAGCTGCGAACCAGCCGTCGGCGGCAACCACCTTGATACCACCGAATTTTTCGCCGTTGCCGGGTGCGGTGGTCAGGACAGCTTTCACCGGCGCGCCGGCGAGCTGGTTGGCATCGATCTCGTCCGCGGATAATCCGGCGAGTACTTGCTTTTGCCGCGGAGTGGCTGGGGCATCAATCCGCTCGTAGTAGGGCGCGCCCTCCTCGATCCCGAGGTCGTGGATCACGCGGCGATAGAGTTCGCCAGGGTCGCGGCCGGTATGGGCCGTCATCTCGGCGGCGAGCAGCCCGAGGATCAGCCCGTCCTTGTCCGTGGTCCACACCAAGCCATCGCGGCGGAGGAAACTGGCGCCGGCACTTTCCTCACCAGCGAAGCCTAGGGAGCCATCGAGCAGGCCATCCGCGAACCATTTGAAGCCAACCGGTACCTCGTCCAGCCGCCGTCCCAGCCTGGCCGTCACAAGGTCGATGCTGGCGCTGGATACCAGCGTCTTGCCAACGCCCGCCGCCGCTGGCCAGTCCGGCCGATGCGCGAACAGGTAGTCGATCGCGGCGGTCAGAAAATGGTTGGGGTTCATCAATCCGGCCGACTTGCAGACGATGCCGTGACGATCAGCGTCGGGATCGTTGGCGAAGGCGACATCGAAATTGTTGCGCATACCGATCAGCCGGGCCATGGCGTAGGGGGAGGAGCAGTCCATCCGGATCTTGCCGTCCCAGTCCGCGGTCATGAAGCCGAAGGTCGGATCGATCACGCTACTGACGATTTCTGCCTTAATGCCGTAGCGGTCGATGACGGGCTGCCAGAACGGTAGGCTGGATCCCCCCAGCGGATCGATGCCGATAGTGACGCCGGACTCGCGAATTACCGTCATATCGATGATGGTCGCGAGTTCGGACACATAGGCTTCGACGTAGTCATGAAGCTTGACGAACGATGACCTGCGGGCCTGGAGGTAGGGCAGTCGCCGCACGTCAGCCAAGCCTTGCTCAAGAATTTTGTTGGCGGCCTGTTCAATCCACCTCGTGGCGCCGGAACTGGCCGGCCCGCCAGTCTGCGGATTATATTTCAACCCACCATCAGCAGGCGGGTTATGCGAGGGGGTCAAAATGATGCCGTCAGCCAGACCGGTTGTGCGGCCTCGGTTATGGCAGAGTATGGCGTGGGAGATGGCAGGCGTGGGAGTTGGGCGATCAAGGCTGTCGATTCGCGCCTCGACACCGTTGGCGGCCAGCACCTCGACCACGCTGGCAAAGGCCGGGTCTGAAAGGGCGTGTGTATCCCGGCCGAGAAAGACCGGTCCGCCAATTCCCTGGGCATGTCGGTAAAGGCAGATCGCTTGGGTAATCGCTAGCACGTGGTTTTCATTGAACGAGACGGATAGGGCTGAGCCGCGGTGACCGGAGGTTCCGAACGCCACCCGTTGAGAGGGGATGCCCGGGTCCGGCTTGTCACCAAGATATGCCGTGATCAGCCGCGCAACATCTATCAGAACCGCCGGATCGACCGGCTTGCCCGCACCAGGATGGATCATTCGCCCTCTATCGCCACGGACGAACGCCAGAAACACAGCCTTTTTCGATCATACAAGATCCATGGCCGTAGGCTGGATCAGCGACGCGCCATCAGCAGACCAACGATGAAACCTGCCGATGCTGCAACCAGCAACGAGGACAGGGGCTGCGACTCAACCTGCCGCGAGACCTGCTGGCTGGTCTCCACACCACGCTTGTAGACCCGGTCACTTACATCTGTCGCAACATCGCCCGCACGGCCCGCCACGTCGCGCATCGTGGCGCCGGCGTTCAAGGCTGCTTTCATGGCTTGCTGAGCCAGGTCGTTGGCGGTTGCCGCGGCAGCGTCGTAAGCCGACTTGGCGGCACCTGCGGCCTCGTTGATGTTGCGATCGGTGCTGCTGGAGGAGGGCATGA
>JAYTTA010000045.1:0-2630 GCA_043745345.1 Acetobacteraceae bacterium
ATACAACTCGATCGCGATAGATAACGTCTATGCTAGCGAGGATTCATTGAAAATGGGACACTGAATCAGTGAGTTGAGTCAATTACTTAGGGCTCGAAAATGCTTCCGATGATCCGAGCGTAAAAACTTCCGGGACCCCGGTAGCGCTTACCGCTATGCCCCGCGGCTGCAGCAGCCACATCCGGCCCGGTTGCTTCATCAATCCGGCAAGTTGCTCGGCGCGTGGTCCCCAACCGAAAAACACGTCGCCGCGCAGCGCGCCGCGGATGGCGCCACCGGTATCCTGCGCCAGCATCAGCCGGCGCAGCGGCCTGCCATCGACCGGATCAGTGGTATCGATGAACACCGGCGCCCCCAGGGCCATGAAACGCCGGTCTACCGCCAGCGACCGGCCCGGCGTCAATGGCACCCCCAACGCGCCGACCGGACCCAGTTCCGACGCGACATCAAAGAACTCGCGGAAAAACACATAGGATGGATTTTGGCGCATCAGCCCGGCGGCTTGGTCCGGATGGGCCGCCAGCCAGGCGCGGATCGACTGCATCGAGGCCTCAGCCAGCGTCATCTCGCCGCGATCCACCAGCAGTCGGCCGATCGGCACATAGGCGCGGCCGTTCTGCCCGGCATAGCCGACTCGCATCACCCCGCCATCAGGCAGGCGAATGCGCCCGGAACCTTGGATCTGCAGAAAAAAGGCGTCGGCGGGGTCGGCTAGCCAAGCGAGCTCCAGTCGTTTGCGGCGCAACCCGCCATCCTCGATCTGCGCCCGGGTGAGATAGGGCACATGCAAATCCGCGGGCCGGGAATGGATCGGGGTCGCGTAACTGGCGCTGGCCCTGCGCGATCCGGCGACCTCCGGCTCGTAGTAGCCGGTGAACAAGGCGGTGCCGGTACCTTGAGCCAGGACCTCGTAGGGCTGGAAGTATTTCTCCACGAACAGCCGAGCCGCGTCGTCGCCTGACCCTAACTGCCTCGCAGCTCGGCACAGATCGTCCCAGCCGGCAGGCGGCCGGTCGCAGCTTCGGAGCAGGGCGGGTATCGCCTCCGCGATATGGTCCTCCTGCCAACCGGGCAAAGCCGCGAAGGATTCGGCGATCAGGACCGGCGGCTTGTCAGGGTTTATCGCGGGTTGGCAGGCTGACAGAAGCAGTAAAAAGGCCAGGGTTTTGCCCTGGACCCACCAAAGGCCTAGGCCTTTGGAAACCATTCCTAAGCCGAGGTGGCCTGTACCAGACGCCAAGCCAGGTCGGCCGAGGTCAGGTCGCGTTCGAAGCTCCATAGGTCGACCAGTTCGGTCACCGCGTCGGCGCCGGCGACCGGGGTGCCACCGGCATCTTCAGTCATGCTGATCTGGTCGGATACGAAACGCACGAAAATACAGGCCACGTTACCGACGAGCTCGGCACTCTCGATGGTTGCGGCATGGATGGCGCGGAGTTCGCTGATCTGCTTGTTGTTGGCTGCCTCGCGCGCGCCGATCGCGGTCTCGAACGAACGATACGTATCGTCGGACAACAGCCCGCGCAGCGTCGGGCGATCACCGGAGGCGAAAGCCGCCACGATCATACGGAAAGCACCCTCGGCTCCGTTGAGGAAGTTGGCCGGGTCGAAGTTGCGGTCGATGCCGCGCATTCGCAACAGCACCTGACCTGTGGCGCTGGCCGGATCAGGCAGGGTGCGCGTGGCGACAGGAGCACTCGGCTCAGCCCGGATGCCGGCGACCGGACCAGCCGGCGCCGCCGAAACCGGGGACGCCGGCCGCTCATAGCCGGTACGCCGGCCAAGGATGCTGCGCAGCCTCAGGACCAGAAACGCCGCGATCATCCCGAAAAGGATGAGATCGATGGGGAAGCCGCCGCCGTCCATGAAATATTTCTCCGTTAGGTAGATACATAGGCAGACCGGCGCCGTTGAACAACAATCGTCACGAACGGCCAATCCGCCCTTACCGCTTGCCGCGGCCGTTATCCGGCGCTACTTGCCGGAAATGATTCTATTGCGCCACGGCCAGAGCGAATTCAACGTCCATTTCAGCGCCACTCGCCTGGATCCTGGCATCGTCGACGCTCCGCTTACTGCACTCGGCCATCAGCAAGCCACTGCCGCCGCCGAGGCGCTGCGGGGCGAAGGTATCACCCGCATCCTCGCCTCGCCCTACACGCGGGCGCTGCAAACCGCCGAGCCGGTTTCACGCGCGCTCGGCGCGCCGGTCTACATCAACGTGCTGATCCGTGAGCGCTACAAGTTCGCCTGCGACATCGGCTCACACCGCGACCACCTGGCGCGCGACTGGCCGCACCGCGATTTCTCGGCCATCGACCCGGTATGGTGGCCGCAGGACGAGGAGGACGCTGCCTCAACGATCGCGCGCGCGAAAACCTTCCGGGCGGTGATGGCGGGTGACCCAGAATGGGCGACCACCCTGGTTGTTAGCCACTGGGGTTTTATCCTGGCGATGACCGGCATCAGCGCGATGAACGGCACTTGGCTGCGCTGCGACCCGACCCAGGCCGCACCCGCCGAGATCACTTGGCAGGTTTAGACCAGTACCGAGCAGACCGTCATCGGTCTGCTCGATAAAACGGGCTGTAAAAACATAGGCCAGACGTGTTTTATACCCGCTGCGTCGC
>JAYTTA010000046.1:0-2624 GCA_043745345.1 Acetobacteraceae bacterium
GCCAGCACGTGGCTTGCCGCGACCTTTCCCGAACTGCAGGCGGCGCCGGCGCTCACGGCGACGCCCTCCAGATCGAGCGCGATCACTTGCATGTCGGCCCGCGCGCCAGGCAGCGCGAGGCAGGTTGTGTTGCCGAGCCTGGGCGCATCGCCACCCACGACCATAGCGCCATGAATCATGGCCGCACGTTCGGCGGCGTCGCGCAAGGCGGCCAACGCTTCGGTGCCGGCTGCCGCCATCGCCGCGGCGGCGAACCCGGCGATCGCGGCGACCGGCGGAGTGCCGCCGCGCCGCCCACGCTCCTGCCCGCCGCCTCGGATCAAAGGAACGATCGAACTGTGTTCGGGTGCCAGCAGCAGTGCGCCGACGCCGGTAGGGCCGCCGATCTTATGGGACGAGATCGCGATACTGCTGGCACCCAGCGAGCCCAAATTCACGGCCATGCGCCCAGCGGCCTGCACCGCATCGACGTGCAGCCGCGCACCATGGACGCGGCACAGGGCAGCCGCCTCGGCGACCGGCTGAATGGTCCCCGTCTCATTGTTAGCCAGCATGAGGCAGACCAGCGCCGGCGGACCGGCCGACAGGATCCCGGCCAGCACGTCGAGATCGATCGGGCCGTTGGATAAGACCGGCACCAGCGTCGCATCCGGCGCGGCGGCACGAATGGCATCGTGTTCGGTGGCACCGATGACCAGCCGGCGCCCCTGCCCCAGCGCGTGGACCGCGAGCGCATCGGCCTCGGTGCCACCCGACGTGAACACCAGGTCGCCGGGCTGGCACCCGAACCGGGCGGCCAGGGTTTCGCGGCTATCCTCCATCACGCGGCGGGCCGCGCGCCCAGCGCCGTGCACCGAGGACGGATTGCCGGTGATGCCGCATGCCGCCAGCATCGCATCGCGCGCTTCGGGACGCAGCGGTTCGGTGGCGTTGGCATCGAGGTAATGCATCATTCTGCTGCGAGCAGTTGCTCGTCCAACGCCGGCAGCGGCACGGCGCGCCCCTTCACGCGGCGGCCAACAACGTCGGCCAACGATATGCCGCTCAGAAAAAGCTCAATCTGCCGGCCGAGTTCGAACCACAGATCGTGGGTTTGGCACTGCTCCCCGTCGTCACCGGGCTTCGGTCCGGCCATGCAGCCGCCGCTGCCGGCCTCGCACCTTGTCGCATGGATCGGTTCGTCGACCGCCGCGACGATGGCGGCGATCGGAATCCCGGCCGGCGGCGTTATCAGCCGGTAGCCGCCGCCGGGGCCGCGTGCCGAGGCCACCAGCCCAGCGCGGCGCAGCTTGCCGAACAGCTGCTCCAGGTAAGAGAGTGAAAGTTGCTGGCGTTCGGCGATTTCCGCCAGGCAAACCGGCCCGCATTCGCAACCCCCGGACTCCGTCAGAGCTTCGCGGGTCGCAAGGTCGGCCATCGCCATGACGGCGTACCGGCCACGCGTTGTGAGCTGCATGCGCCTATTCCGCCGCGGATTGCCGCTGGCGCACCTGAGCGTCCGCGAGGCGCGCGACCTTGATTTCCAGTTCGGCGAGTTCGGCACGCAGTCCTTCGATTTCGCATTGCACGGGGTCGGGGCTGCCGTCGCAGGGCATGCCGTAGGGGTCGAAACTTTTGGGGTTCGATTTCTCGCGCCGCTCGACTGGCCGAGCGGGGATACCCACCACGGTCGTATCCGCCGGGACGGGATCGACCACGACCGCATTGGATCCAATGCGGGCATTATCGCCGATCGTGATAGGCCCCAGAACCTTGGCACCGGTGCCTATGATGACATTGTTCCCCACCGTCGGGTGACGTTTGCCACTCATGGTGCGGGCGACCCCTAGGGTCACCTGATGATAGATGTAGCAATCGTCGCCGATTTCGGCGGTTTCGCCGATGACGACTCCCATGCCGTGATCGATCACCAGGCGGCGTCCGATCTTCGCGGCGGGATGAATTTCGATCCCAGTCAACCAGCGTGCGATATGAGACGAAAAACGACCCAATAAATACAGTCTATGGTTCCATAATGCATGCGATAGTTTATGCCATATCACTGCATGCACGCCAGGGTAGCAAAGTACGACTTCAGCATACGAACGCGCAGCGGGATCGCGCTCCCGGTATGTCTTGATCGTCTCGCGTAGGAACATGAAAGCCATGCGACATTTCCATTATGAATGGGCGAGGCAAGTGTTCTATAGTTGCTTCGCCCGAGGTTGGTATGGCCGATTTGGCAAACCTACCGTGGGAACGCGGCGCCTGAACGAACCGTTCGGACGCCTCGACCGTGAGGCAGGAGGAAACGCGAACCCGATCCCGGTTGCACCATCACGCGCAAGCTACAATAACCGACTAATGCGGTCAACAATTGCCGTCGAGGTATAAAAGCGCACCGGATGGGGGTCATAAAATTAGGCAGGCTCAGGTCGCTGAGCTTGACGTGAAGCGTTGGCCAAGGCGGCTTTTTTGCAAAGCCGTGTAGGTCGACGCGTTCTGAAAGGGGACCGGCGGACGGGGTGGAACCAAGAGGGTTTCCACCGACGATCCGGCGGACAAGACAGCAAACAGGTTCCGGATGCCATGCCCGAGGTGATGTTTGCCGGTCCAGATGGCCGGCTAGAAGGTCGCTATCATCA
>JAYTTA010000047.1:0-2618 GCA_043745345.1 Acetobacteraceae bacterium
GGCCATTTCCCGCAGCGCGTGCTGGGCCTGGGCGACGGCCATGCCGTAGCCGGGCACGATGATGACCTTGGAGGCGTTCTTCATGATGAAGGCGGCGTCTTCCGCCGATCCCGGTTTCACGGTCTTGTCGCCGCCGGCGCCGGCCGCCGAGGCGATGCCGACGTCGGTTCCGAAGCCGCCGAGCAGCACGTTGAGAATCGACCGGTTCATGCCCTTGCACATGATGTAGGACAGAATGGCGCCAGACGCGCCGACTAACGATCCGGTGATGATCAGCGCCAGGTTCTGGATGGTGAAGCCGATACCGGCAGCTGCCCAGCCGGAGTAGGAGTTCAGCATCGACACCACGACAGGCATGTCGGCGCCACCGATCGGCAGGATGATGAGGAAGCCGAGCCCGAACGCCAGAAGTGCTATCAGCCAGAACAGGCCCTGGGCGCCCGACGAGACGAAGGCCACGATCAGCACCACCAGAAGGATGGCGAGCCCAAGGTTAAGCCTATGCTGGTTGGAGAACTGCAGCGGCGAGCCCTTCATGATGCCCTGTAGCTTGGCGAAGGCGATCAGCGAGCCCGAGAAGGTGATGGCGCCGATGGCGAGGCCCAGCGACATCTCGACCAGGCTTTCGGTGTGGATGTTGCCGGAGCTGCCGATACCGAAGGCTTCCGGCGCATTTAGCGCGGCGGCGGCGACGAACACCGCCGCCAGGCCGACCAACGAGTGGAAGGCGGCGACGAGCTGGGGCAGTGCCGTCATCTGGATGCGGCGCGCGACCAGGGTGCCGATGCTGCCGCCGATGGCGATGCCAAGCACAATCAGCACGTAGCCCGATCCGGACATGCCGTGCTGCAAGAGCGTGGCAACGGCCGCGATCGCCATGCCGATCATGCCGTAACGGTTGCCCTGCTGCGACGTGGTCGGGTGCGACAGGCCGCGCAGTGCCAGAATGAAGAGTACGGCTGCGACGAGGTAGGCGAGCGAGGTAAGGCTGGCGGACATGTTGTGGCCCTATCTCACGTCGTAATTCGCGGGGTTTTGGCCTCGCGCGGCTTGAACATCGCCAGCATGCGCTGCGTCACCATAAACCCGCCGAAGATGTTGACGCTTGCCAGCACGACGGCGATGAAGCCGAAGCCCTGAGCCCAGGCGCTGGTGCCGAGACCGGTCGCAAGCATGGCGCCGACAATGATCACCGAGCTGATCGCGTTGGTCACAGCCATCAGCGGCGAGTGCAGCGCTGAGGTCACGTTCCAGACCACATAGTAACCGACAAAGCAGGCCATCAAAAAGATCGCGAGCAGGAAGACAATCGGCTCGACCGCAGCGGCAGTCGGAAGGTTGGCGCCGACCACCATGTGCTGCAGGTTGAACGCCAGTTCCTGGGCGCGTTCGGCAAGACGTGAGGCCTGCTCGGCGAGCTGGTTCGGATTCACGTGGCGTCTCCTAAGCGGCTTGTGCGGACAGGAATTGCGGGTGGATGACAGCGCCGCCGCGCGTCAGCAGCACGCCCTTCACGATGTCGTCCGTCCCGGGCATCTTCAGCGTCGAGGAATCCTTGTCCCAGAACTGGGTCAGGAAGGTCAGCAGGTTGCGCGAATAAAGCTGGCTCGACGCCACCGCGATCCGGCCCGGCCAGTTCTTGTAGCCGAGCACGATGACGCCGTTCGGGGTCACTGTCCTTTCCCCGGGCACGGTGGCTATGCAGTTGCCGCCGGCCTCCGCCGCCAAATCAACGATGACGCTGCCGGCCCGCATGCTGTCGACCATCGCCTGGTTGAGGATGATCGGCGCTTTGCGGCCCATCACCAGCGCGGTGGTGACGACGATGTCATTCTTGGCGACGGTGGTGGCCATCAGCTCGGCCTGCTTGGTGCGAAACGCCTCGCTCATCTCGGTGGCGTAGGCACCCTTCTGGGCCGCGGTCTCCTCGTCCTCGACACCGACATAGCCGGCTCCGAGCGACTTGATCTCCTCCTTGGCGGCGGGGCGGACATCGGTTGCCGACACGATGGCGCCCAGCCGGCGAGCGGTGGCAATCGCCTGCAGGCCGGCAACCCCGGCGCCAATGACGAACACCCGGGCGGGGGGCACGGTGCCGGCGGCGGTCATCATCATCGGAAAGCCGCGTTCGAAGGCGCCTGCGGCCTCTATGATGCCGCGGTAGCCAGACAGATTGGCCTGGCTCGACAGCACATCCATCGATTGCGCGCGGGTGATGCGGGGCAGAAGCTCCATCGCAACGGCGTCGATTCCGGCCTGGGCCAGAGAGGCGACAAGTCCCTCGTCGCTGAACGCGCCGGCGATGCAGACCAGCACGCAGCCCCGCTGCATGTGGGCACGCAATTCGGGTTCGGGGGTTTGCACCGCGAACACTATACCGGCGCTGTTCAGGGTGCTTTCAGCATCCGGACAGATCTCCGCGCCGGCGGCGGCGAAATCCGCATCCGACAGAGAGGCATGGGCACCTGCCCCGGTTTCGACCGCGACGGTGAGGCCGAGGGAAAGCAACTTCTTGATGGTATCGGGAGTGGCCGCGACGCGCGTTTCGAACGCACGCCGTTCCTTCAGCACCGCCAGGCGCATCCGATTATCCTCTGCTGCCATAGGGGGACGGAGGG
>JAYTTA010000048.1:0-9665 GCA_043745345.1 Acetobacteraceae bacterium
TATAATCGCCCGGGGTCCGGCGCGCACACCCCCCATTTCCGGTCGTGAGGCATTTTGTTATGTTATAACTCATGATCGACCCGCTCTCCCCCACGGCATCGTTGCGCGCCCGGCTGGCAGTCGCCGGCACGCTGGTGGCCGGCGTCTGGGCGATGGTCGCCTGGATCCTGGTGTGACGCCGCCCGCGATCGTCATCTCCGACATCGTGTTGCGCCATGCCGGCGAGGTCGCGGTGGCCGGCGTGTCGGGAACATTTGCGCCCGGTAGCCTGACCGCCATCGCCGGACCCAACGGCGCCGGCAAGACCACGTTGCTGCGTGCCATCGCCGGGCTGCACGCGCCCCATGCCGGCCGAATCGACTTCGAGGGAGCGCGTAGAGAAATCGCTCTGTTGCCGCAATCGGCCGAGCTCGACCGTGGCTTTCCTATATCCTGCCGCGACACGGTGACGCTTGGCCATTGGCCACGCACCGGCGCCTTTCGGGATGTTTCCGACGGGATGCGCCATGCGGCCGATGCGGCGCTGGCGACCATGGGCATCCTCGATCTCGGCCGGAGGCCGATCCGCGCGCTGTCGGCCGGGCAGTTCCAGCGCGCTTTGTTCGCCCGGCTGCTGGTGCAGGATGCGCCGATCCTGCTGCTCGATGAGCCGTTCGGCGCCGTCGATGAGCGCACCGCCTCCGATCTGCTCAATGTTCTGCGTCGATGGCATGGCGAGGGCCGCACGGTGATCGTGGTTCTGCACGATATCGATCTGATCTTGCGCCACTTTCCGGAAACCCTGCTGCTGGCGCGCCAGTGCATCGCCTGGGGCCCGACCGCGTCGGCGCTGTCGCCCGCCAACCGGGCGCGGGCAAAGCTTGGGGCGGCTGAGGATACCCAGACCCGTTCCGCCGCCTGATGATCCCCGCCTGATGATTTACGACGCATTCATCGCGCCGTTCGAGTTCGGCTTCATGCAGCGCGCGCTAGTCGGTTGCATCGCCTTGTCCCTGGCCGGACCGCCGCTCGGCGTGTTCCTCGTGCTGCGCCGCATGAGCCTGATGAGCGACGTGCTACAGCACGGCATCCTACCCGGCATCGCGTTGGGCGCGCTGTTCGGCGGGCTGTCTTTCGCCGCCATGGGCGCCGGCGGCATCATCGCCGGGCTGGGGGTCGCGATCCTCGCCGGGTGGCTGACCCGCGCCACCGGCGGGCGCGAGGACAGCCAGCTCGCCGGCGTCTATTTACTAGCTTTGGCGCTGGGCGTGGCGCTGGTCTCGGCCCAACGCGGCGTCGATCTTTCTCACCTGTTGTTCGGCAGCGTGCTGGCGGTCGACGACGCGGCGCTGGTCAGCATGGCCGGGGTCGCCACCCTCGCTTTGCCCGGCCTGGCGCTGATCTGGCGGCCGTTGATCCTGGAAAGTTTTGATCCTGGTTTTCTTCGCGCTGCGGGTGGGCGAGGCGGCGTGTGGCACCTCGCCTTCATGGCTCTGGTCGTGCTCGCGGTGGTCGGCGGGTTCGCCGCTCTCGGCACGCTGATGTCGGTTGGGCTGATGATGCTGCCGGCGATCGCCGCCCGGCATTTTTCTTCGCAATTGGCCGGGCAGATCAGGGCGGCCGTCCTTGTCGCGATCGTCTCCGCCTACGCCGGGCTGTTGCTGTCGTTCCACTTCGACGTTCCCGCCGGCCCTGCAATCGTGCTCAGCACCGGGGCGCTATGGGTTGCCGGCCTTGCCCTTGGGCCAAGCGAAAGCTTGCTTATACGATGGCTTCGCTGACCCATCCCGCCTAGGTTGATGCGATGAATTGGCGCGGCAAGAAAGTATTGGTTACCGGCGGCGCGGGTTTTCTCGGCGCCAACCTGTGCCATGCGCTGGCGACACGCGGCGCCCGCGTCGTGGCGCTCGACGGCTTCCTGTTCGGCGGCGGCGGCAATCCGACCAACCTGGCCGGCGCGGATATCGAGCTGGTGCGCGGCGACATCCGCGAGATCGACCTGCGGCCGTTGTGCGAAGGTGTGGCGGTGATCTTCAACCATGCGGCCCAGACCAGCCACATGGGCGGCCAGCGCGACCCGCTGGCCGACATCGCGGTCAATGCAGTAGCACAGGTTAAACTGATCCAGGCGGCGCGCGAAGCGGCGCCCGACGCCGTCGTAGTACACGCCTCAACCCGTCAGTTCTATGGCCGGCCGCAGTATCTGCCGGTCGATGAGCAGCACCCGGTGGCGCCGCCCGACGCCAACGGGGTATCCAAGCTCGCCGGCGAGCAGTACTGGATGCTGGAGCACCGCGTGCAGGGCCGTCCGGTGGTTAGCCTGCGCCTGACGAATTGCTACGGCCCACGGCTGCGCATCCGCGATGCCCGCCAGACTTTCCTTGGAATCTGGATACGGTGCGTGCTGGAAAACAAACCGTTCGAGGTTTGGGGCGGCGACCAGTTGCGCGATCTTACCTATGTCGATGACGTGACGCAGGCCTTCATCACCGCCGCCGAGACCAAGGCCTGCCATGGCGGCATCTTCAATATCGGCGGCTCGGCGCCAGCCTCGCTGCGCCAGCTTGCCGACCTTGTGGTCAAGCTGTCGAACGGCAGCGCCCGCTACAGCGTTCGCGACTTCCCCGCCGACCGCGCGACCATCGACATCGGCAGCTACCACGCCAACGACAGCGCCTTTCGTACTGCGACTGGTTGGACACCGAAGGTCGAGCTGGAGGATGGCATCGCCCGATCGCTCGACTGGTACCGCAGCCGCCTCGACCAATATCTTTAAAAGCGGGATTAAACCGTTGATACCGCAGGCTAATCCAGGTGCCGGCTACCGTGCGCTTAAGTCGGAGATCGACGCGGCGGTGGTGCGGGTGCTCGACTCCGGCTGGTACATACTGGGCCGGGAGGTCCGCGCCTTTGAGGCCGAGTTTTCTGCCTACCTCGGCGCGGGTATGGCGATCGGCTGTGCCAACGGCACCGACGCCCTGGTGCTGGCGCTGCGCTCGCTCGATATCGGCCCCGGCATGGCGGTCGCCACCGTCTCCCACACCGCGGTCGCGACCGTCGCCGCGATCGAGATGGCCGGCGCCACGCCGGTGCTAATTGACATCGATCCGGCGTTCTACACCCTAGACGCCGCCAAACTGGAGGCCGTGCTTCGGGACCCGCCCGCGGGGCTGCCGCCGATCCGCGCCGTGATGGCGGTTCACCTTTATGGCCAGGCCGCCGACCTCGATGCCATCCTGCCACTGTGCCGTCGCCATGGCGTCTCGCTGATCGAGGATTGCGCCCAGGCCCACGGCGCCACGCTGCACGGTCGGCGGCTCGGCACGTTCGGCGATGCCGCCAGCTTCAGCTGCTATCCGACCAAGAACCTCGGCGCGCTCGGCGATGGCGGCATCGTCACCACAATGGATGCAAACCGTGCGACGCGGCTGGCCGGCCTGCGCCAGTATGGCTGGCACAGCCACTATATCTCCGACGAGCCCGGCATCAACTCCCGGCTTGATGAAATCCAGGCGGCCATTCTACGGGTAAGGCTGAGGCATCTCGATGCGCAGAACGCCCGGCGCGGAGCCATCGCCGGCGCCTACGATGCGGCCTGCATCGGCCTGCTTCCACCCGCGCGCCGGCCCGGTGCCGATCACGTCTTTCACCAGTACGTGCTTCGCCCTCCAAACCGCGAAAAATTTCAGGCGAGTCTGCGCGAACGCGGCGTCGCCACTGGCATCCACTATCCAGTGCCGGTCCACCTTCAGCCTGGCTACCGTGGGCGGGTGGCGCTCGGCCTGTCTGGCTGCCGCCAAAGCGAACGTGCCGCGGCGGAGATCGTCAGCCTCCCGATCTATCCGGAGCTCGGCGATACTGAGGTCGAAACCATCTGCGCGGCCGTTCGCGCCGCGACCTGAAAGTAGTTTGCTGCATCTGCGAACAAACCCTTGCCGAGCCGGCTGCCCGGTTGGCATTATCGAGGCATGGACGAAACGCAGCACGACCTGGTCGCCGATCTGCTCGAACTCACCGCCCGCGCCATGGAGCGCGCCGCCGAGGACCCGTTCGGCAGCCCGGTGCTGTCGGTCGCGCTGGCGATCACCCGGCAGGTCGATACCGGCGCGCTGCCGGAGGCCGCATTGGAAGACGTGGTCCGCCAGCTGCGTGATTCCGCTTTTGCCGACCGCGCAACCCGGATTGGAAATTACGTCGGGGGCACCGATCCGGCGGTGAACGATCGCCGGCTGGTGGCGCTCGCTCAGTCGCTGCACCGGCCCGACCCCAACGACAGCCCGGTGCCATGGGCGCAGTTCCGCGCCGCGGTCGAGCGCTGCCGGTTCGCTGCGGTATTTACCGCCCATCCGACCTTCGCTCTGCCTCTGCCGGTCGGGCGCGCGCTGGCCGAAGCCGCCTGCGGCCGGGCGTCGCCGCCGTTCGCCTCGCACCGGCCAAGCCGTCCGACCTTGGCCGAGGAATTCAACCAGGCCAATGCCGCGATCGCGCGCGGCCGCGATGCGCTCGACCGGTTCAACGCGGCGCTTCTGTCGGTGGCGCGCACCTCATGGCCCGATCGCTGGACCGAGCTCACCCCTAGGCCGATCATCCTGACCAGCTGGGTCGGTTACGACACCGACGGGCGCACCGATATCGGCTGGTGGGACACCTTGAAACTCCGCTTGGAAATGAAGCACCTGCAGCTGCGTCGGCTTCAGTCGCAGTTCCAGGCGCTGCCCGGGACCGAGGCGCTGTCGGGACGCATCGCCATCGCCATCGACGTGGTCGATCGCCAGATCGCTGCGGTTCCGGGCGCGCCGGAACCCGCCGCCGTTGCAGCCTTCGCTCACGCGTTGATCGATCATCGCGAGGCCGCCATGACCACGCCGGCGCCGCTGCTGGCGCTGCTCACCCCGGCGATCGCGAGCGCCGACGAGCATGCCAAGCTGGCGCTCAGCGTGGCTCGTGCCGGCCTGGTGGCGCACGGTATGTCGCTCGCCCACACCCACGTCCGACTGAATGCCGCTCAATTGCACAACGTGGTGCGCCAGCGCCTCGGCATCGCCGATCCACCGGAGGACCCGGCCCGCCGCCGCGGCCTGTTTGCGGCGATCAACGCGGCGCTGGATGCGGCGGTGCCGCTGCCGGTCGATTTCGGCGCGTTGCTGGCCGAGCAGGCGTCGGCCGCCAAGCTGATGATGACCGTGGCACAGATCGTGAAACACATCGACGGCTCGGTCCCGGTGCGTTTTCTGATCGCCGAGACCGAGAGCGGCTACACCCTGCTGGCGGCGCTGTGGCTAGCAAAGCTGTTCGGCATCGAGGACCACATCGAGATCAGCCCGCTGTTCGAGACCGCGGACGCCCTGGAGCACGGCGCGACGGTGCTGGAGGAGGCGCTTCGCAGTCCCCACTACCGCGCCTACCTTCAGCGCACAGGCCGGCTGGCACTGCAGTTCGGCTATTCAGATTCAGGACGTTACGTCGGCCAGCTCGCCGCCAGCTACCTGATCGAGCGGCTGCGGCTGAAAATCGCCGAAACCCTGTCACGTTATGGCGTGACGGGCATCGAGGTGGTGCTGTTCGACACCCACGGCGAGGGCATCGGACGCGGCGGCCACCCAAACTCGCTGGCCGACCGGCTGAAATATCTTTCTCCAACCGCATCGCGCCAGGCGCTCAACCGCGCCGGCTTACCGGTACGGGAAGAAAGCGCGTTCCAGGGCGGTGACGGTTATCTGCTGTTCGGCACGCCGGAGCTGGCGCTGGCGACAATCGCCGGCATCGCCGACCATGCCTTCCATCCCGCAGCCGGGCCGATCGAGGATCCGGTCTATGCCGCGCCCGATTTCGCCGCCGACTTCTTCGCGACCATCCGCGCGGGCATGAGCGGGCTGGTGGAGGACGCCGGCTATGCGGCCTTGCTCGGAACGTTCGGCCCGGCCTTGATCGATCCGACCGGATCTCGTCCCTCGGCCCGTCAGACCGACGGCATGGGCGGCGCGGCGCGTATTCGGCATCCGCGTGAGCTGCGCGCGATCCCGAACAACGCCATCCTTCAGCAGGTCGGCTGGTTCGCCAACACGCTGCAGGGGATCGGCACCGCCGCCTCGCGCCACCCTGAGCTGTTTTCGGAGCTTCGACATAATTCGCGCCGGTTTCGCCGCGCGATCGACCTGGCGGCGCACGGCCTTGCCCATTCCGAGATCGAGGTGCTGAGCGCGGTCATTGGCACGCTTGATCCCCGCGTGTGGCTGGACCGTGCCGCCCACACGCAGCGCCCGGGCAGGCGGGAGGCGCTTATGTCGGTCGCGCGCGCACTGGAACGGCTCAACATCTGGGCCTCGGCGCAATCGATGTTCCGCCGCATCCAGTCCGACCATCTGGCCCTTCGTTTCGCCTGGCCGGATGCGCCGCGGATGCCGACCCGCGAAGTGCTGCTGCACGCCATTCGGCTGGCGCTCATCCACCGAATCTGGCTGCTCGCCACCGAAATCCCGGATTTCTCGCCGCGCCACGGCGTGACGCGCGCAACCATGGAGGCGGCCATCCTGCAGCTCGACATCGAACCGGCGCTAGCCTTGCTCGCTGAAATCTTCCCGGTGTCGCCGGACGCTTCTGCCGAATTCGACTATGCCGAGCCCGCCGGGCCGCGCGCACTGGGCGCCTATACACGCGAGCACGTCGAGATCTTTGACCCGATCTGGCGTCTGTTCGGGTTGGTGCGGGAAATCGCGACTGCGGTCACTCATGAGGTCGGCGCCTTCGGCTGAAGCCGCAATCATAACGCACTGCGACGGAATGTTTGCTTTTTAGGTCCAGTTTGGCCCATACTTTCCGGGGGAGGACCAAACATGGCCGAACATCTCCACGCCGATGCCGGGTTGCGCAATTCCAGGACGCGTGAGCGGCATCCCGGGCTACCGCGTCTCGGTCCGTTGATCGGCGCTGCATCCCTGGTTTCCGCCATCGTCGTCGCGTTGCACTTTCTGTTCGCCTGACATTCACATAGTCGACTTAGGCACTGACGCATATGAGATGGCTGGCTTTGCTTGGTCTTCTTGCGTCATCGCCTGCGATCGCCGCGGCCTCGCCGGAAGCGATGCTATGCCACCGCGCCATTGCCGCCGCGGAAGCCGAGTCCAGGGTCCCGGCGCGGTTGCTCGAAGCTATTGCCAACGTCGAGTCCGGACGGCCGGATGCGGACGGCCAGATCAATCCCTGGCCCTGGACCATCAATGCCGAGGGCGAGGGGCACTTCTACGCCACCAAGGCAAAGGCCATCTCGGCCGTCATCGGGCTTCGGTCGCGCGGCGTGCAGTCGATCGATGTAGGCTGCATGCAGGTCAATCTGCTGCACCACCCGCGGGCGTTCTCCGATCTCGCGCAGGCGTTCGACCCGCATGAGAATACCCGCTATGCGGGCCTGTTCCTGAATGATCTGTATGCGCAGACCGGTGCCTGGCCGCTGGCGGCGGCGGCCTACCATTCATGGACCCCAGCGTTGGCGAAGCCCTATCAACGTCGCGTCATGGCACAGTGGCAACGTCCGACCGCAGGTGGCGGACGACATTTCGAGGCGTTTTCCGTCAGCGGATCAGCCTACCGCTCGTTCCAGCCGGCAGCTTCCAAATTTTCCGCCTTCGCGTCCGTGCGGTAACCCGCCTCAGGCAAACGCCAGCAGCGCGACGCCGCCGCAGATCAATGCCAAGGCTGCCAGGTGGATCACACCAAGCGGCTCGTCGAAACCATAATAGCCGATTACTGCTGCCGCGACATAGGAGATCGCGGTGCAAGGCAGGGCGACCGACATCGGGATGCGACGCAGCGCCACGATGTAGAGCACGGCCGCGCCGCCATAAAGAATCAAGCCGACAAGCGTATGCCAATTCAGTAACTGCGCCACGAAGCTGGCCTCGCCAGCACCCGACTTGAGCAATGTCTGCCCGGCCATGCTGATAGTGATCGCGCCAGCCAGCACCGACCAGTAAATGCCCAATTCAAACCTCGACCCGCGTCGCCAGCAGGTTGCGCTGGACCAGGCGCACGGTGCCCTGCGGCTTGCCGTTGGCCGACAGAAAGGTGCGCCCGACATACTCGCCGAGCACGCCTAGAATCAGCGACTGCACGCCTGAGACAAGCAGCAGCACAGTCATCGTCGAGGCCCAGCCGGAGGGGGTGTCGCGCCGGATCAACGCCTCGGCGATCACCAGCACAGCGCCAACCGCGCCCAGCATCGCGAGCACTGCGCCGGCCAGGGTGGCGATGCGCAGGGGTGCCAGGGAAAAGCTGGTAGCGAGATTGAGCCACAGCCGCACCAACCGGCGCAGATTATAGTTGGATTGGCCGTCGGTGCGCGGCAGATGGTTGACCTCAACGCTGTCGATGCGCTGCGTCACCTCCATGATGAGGCCGTCGACATAGGGGTAGGGGCCGCTGTAGCGGGTCACCGCTTGCACGACCATCGACGACATGCACCGGAACGACGACAGATAGAGCCCACGAGGCTTGTCGAGCAGCCTGTCCGCGACCCGGTTGGCGAACCGGCTGCCAAGGTTGCGCCAGCGCGAATGCCGCTTTTCGGGGTAGCGCGTGTAGACCACGTCCCAGCCGCCCAGGCGTGCATGGTTGTAGAGCTTCAGCACTTCCTCCGGCGGGTTCTGCAGGTCGTCGTCCATGGTGATGACGTAGGCGCCGGTGGCATGGCGGAGCCCGGTCATGACCGCGTTATGCTCGCCATAGTTGCGCGCGTGCTCGACATAGATGAGCGCGATGGTGGATGTCCGCACAAGCTCGGCGCAGATCTCAGCCGAGTTGTCCGGGCTGCCATCATTGACCAGGATGACCTCGATCCCACCAATCGGCCGCAACTCCGACAGGGCGGCCAGCAGGCGCGGCAGGGTCGCGGCCCCGCGATAGACAGGCACTACAATGGACAGGCCAAGTGTTGCTGCTGGAAGCGGGGTCGCGGGGAACGGATTAGTGTCCATGGTCCGGTCCTAATGCCGTAACGCGATCGCCAGAATGGAGCCCCCGGCCGGCAGCCGGGGCAGATAACGATGTTCAAGCCTGGTCACGCCGTGCAGCAAGGCATCAAGCCAGGCCGAGACCAGGGCGACATCCGAATGTCCTGATCTCGCCTTGAAAAGTCGATTCAGAACCATCGCCGGGAGAAGCAGCGAGTTCCAGTAGGCAAGACGGACTTCGCCGAATCCGGCGCCAAGCAGCAGGCCCTGCACCCTGCCTGAGGTGAATCGCCGCGAGTTATGCACCTGCCGATCATGAGCCGACATCATCCACTGATAGCTCGGCAAGTTAATCACCAGTTTTCCTCCCACTCGGAGCACTCGGTGTAACTCGGCCAATGCGATTTCCGGTGCGACCGCTGCATGGCATAGCACGTCCGCCGAAACCGCTGCGCTGAAACTGTTTTCCGCGAAAGGCAGGGCGTTGACGCTACCGCGCGCGATCATGGCGCCGGATTTCTGCGCGGCACGTCCCGCCGACCAGCCGGCCCACTCGATGCCGTAAAGGGCAATGCCGGGTTGAGCGGCCTGCAGCCGGGCGAGAAATCCGCCCGTGCCGCAGCCGGCATCCAGCACCGGACCCAGGTCCCATCCAACGCCGCAAGTAGCCGGGCGTGCAGGGCGCGGTACCACCACATCCGATCCTCGGCCGTATCCATGCTGGCATATTCCGCGGACTCC
>JAYTTA010000049.1:0-2604 GCA_043745345.1 Acetobacteraceae bacterium
CGCGACGGCATGAACCTGGTCGCCAAGGAGTATGTCGCGGCCCAGAACCCGTCCGATCCAGGGGTACTGATCCTATCGCGCTTCGCCGGGGCGGCGGACGAGCTGAAGCAGGCGCTGATCGTCAACCCGTTCGATCCCGACGAGATCGCCGAAGCGATGCATGCCGGGCTGGTGATGGACCTGTCCGAGCGCCGCGACCGCCATCAGGCGCTACTGGCCTGCGTGCGGCAGGGCACGGCCGAGCATTTCTGCGAGATCTTCCTGGCGGCGTTGCGTTAACCACAGATGCGCCGGTCATGTGCCGGCAACGGATGAGGACGATCGATGACCAAGGCGCGACATGCTTTGCTGACCGCAACTGCCTTTGCCTTTTGCCTGTTGACGGCAAGGGTAACCGCGCAGGTGCCGCTGACGGCCGAGCAGATCGCCGCCATCGTCGCCAGCCCCGATCGCAGCGCCGCCGACCGCGTCAACGACCAGCGCCGCCAGCCAGTGCCGATGCTGGCCTTCATCGGCATCCGTCCCGGGCTGTCGGCGCTCGATATCAGCACCGGCGGCGGCTACACGGCGGAGCTGCTGGCCCGCGCGATCGGACCGTCCGGCGTGGTTTACGGCCAAAGCCGGCCGCGTGATCCGAGCCGGGCAGCGCCGCCGCCCACCGCACCCGAAGGCAACAGCAATCCCGCGCTGGCGCCCAGTCCGGTGGCGGTGGAGATGCCGGCACCGCGCCCGTCCCCGGTCGCCCTCGCAGACCGCGACGCCAAGCTCAAGGCTGCCGATATCGCGGCCGCGCCGATCGTCGCGGCCGTCCAGCCGTTCGAGGATCCGGCACCGCCCGAACTCGCTTCGGCGCATTTCGACCTCGTGACCCTGATGTTCAATTACCACGATCTCGGATGGATGGGCGTCGATCGGGCGGCGATGAACCAGGCCGTGTTCCGCGCGCTGAAACCGGGCGGAAGCTATATCATCGCCGACCATTCGGGCCGGGCGGGAACCGGCATCTCCGAGTCGGGCACGCTGCATCGGATCGAGGAGACGTTCCTTCGCCACGAAGTCGAGGCCGCCGGCTTCAGCCTGGCGGCGACGGCAGATTTCCTGCGCAACGCCAACGATCCGCGTGATCGCAACACGCCGAATCCGCCGCAGCCCAAGGACGAGTTCGTGCTGAAGTTCGTCAAGCCGTGAAGCTTAGGGCCTCGCCCGGGTAGCGCCCGGGAGCGCCCAACCTAAATGAAGGAGTCCAAAGCGGCGACTGCCTTTTTGCGGGGCTTGGGGTAGAACCCCATGCTTTCCTTACCCACGGCGTTCCCATGTCCAAGAGTCACTGATGAACAACACGATCACCACATCGCGCACCCAGCTTGAGATCAAGATCGAGCGCCCTCGCCTGCACAAGGTGATGCTGGTCAACGACGACTTCACGCCGCGTGAATTCGTCATCCAGGTGTTGAAGGCGGAGTTCCGGCTGGGCGAGGAGCAGGCAAGCCTGGTGATGATTACCGCCCACCAGCGCGGCGTCTGCGTGGTGGCTGTGTTCACCAAGGAGGTGGCTGAGGCCAAGGCCACCAACGCCACCGATGCCGGGCGCAAGAAGGGCTATCCGCTGCTGTTCACGACGGAGCCGGAGGAATAGGTTTTCCGTCTGCGCGGACACGCCATATGATGGCGCGGTCACATGTCGTGCTGGGGCTTGCCGCGTGGATCGCGGTGGCGCCCTGGCTCCATTCGCCGGTGGATGCCGCCCATCTCGGGCTGGCGGTGGTTGGGTCGCTGCTGCCCGACCTCGATCATCCCCAATCCTGGGTCGGCCGCCGCACCCGGCCGCTGTCCACAATCGTCGCCGCCACACTCGGCCATCGCGGCGTCACCCATTCGGCACTGGCGGTGTTCGGTCTGGTGGCGCTGCTGCTGCTGATTGGCTTCCGGCACACCGGGATATCAGCGCTCGCTGTCGGCTATCTGTCCCATCTGGCCGCCGACATGCTGACACCCCGGGGTTTGCGTCTGGCCTGGCCGCTTCGGAAAACCTGGGCGTTGCCTCTATGCCGGACCGGTTCGGCGATGGAGCCGTTGGTCGTGCTGCTGATCGTCGGTGCGGTCGTGGTCGGCAGCCTTGGCTATGGGACCGGATGGCGCGCGGCCTTGCCAAACCGGCTGTTTCACCCGCCTTCGTTTTGGGCGCGTCCGTAGCACGCCGTCCATCTCTGTGTGGGGTGATCCGACAGATATGGGTGAATTTTCCGCCCGATCGACTTGGAACGCGGGGCGCCAGACCCAGATCAGCGAAGGAAGTTGCGGAGATGGATGCTGCATGGACTCGATGGAAATCAACAAGGTGCTTGCGGCGACGCTGGTGGCTGGGATTGCCTTCTTTGTCACCGGGCTGATCGGCGATCAGCTGGTGCGAGTCAGTCCGCTAAAGCTCAGTCCGTTGAAGATCGAGGTTGCCGCCGCCGTCATCGCCCCGACGCAGGGTCCGGCCGCGCTACCGGCGATCGCGCCACTGCTGGTCAAGGCCGATGTTGCCAGTGGCGAGGCGATTGCCAAGAAAGTCTGTTCAGCCTGCCACGTGTTTGTCGCCGGTGCTGCCGCGGGGATCGG
>JAYTTA010000050.1:0-9608 GCA_043745345.1 Acetobacteraceae bacterium
GCCCTGGACGGCGACATTCCGCGCGCCTCGGCGCAGATCCTGCTTGGCGAGACCACCATCGTCCTGCCGCTGTCCGGACTGATCGACCTCGATGCCGAACGCCAGCGCCTGTCGAAGGACCGCGTCAAGGTGCAGCAGGAATTGGCGGCGGTTGCCAGGAAACTCGATAACCCCGACTTCGTGGCCCGCGCCAAGGAAGAGGTTGTGGCGGAAAACCGAGCCCGCCTGGACACCGCGAAAAACGAGATCGTTCGGATTGACGCCGCGCTGGCGCGGGTTGCCTAGGCCAACTTCACAACATCGAAGCTGATCAGCCCAGCTCGATCATCACTGGCACATGGTCCGAGGGCTGCTCCATTCCCCGCTCAGCACGGTCAGGAACCGCGGAGACAAGCCGTTCGGCAAGCTCAGCCGACAGCAGGGCGTGGTCAATGCGCAGGCCGCGGTCGCGAGGCCATGCGCCGGCCTGGTAGTCCCAGAAGGTGTAGACCGGACCGGCCGGCTGAATTGCGCGGATGGCGTCGGTCATGCCGAGGTAGATCATCCGGCGGTAGCGGGCGCGGGTTTCGGGGCGTACCAGCGCGTCGGCCGGCGATAACGTGCCGGCCGCGAAGTCGCTGTCCTCGGGGCATACGTTATAGTCGCCGAGCAACATCACCGGCGTGTCGGCCTCCAGCAGCTCGGCGGCTCGGTCGGCCAGCCGGTCCATCCAGGTGAGCTTGTACTGGTAACCCGCCTCACCGCCGGAATTTCCATTCGGCAGATAAAGCCCGCCGACGGTGATGCCCTCGGCCGTGACCTCGACATAGCGCGACTGGGTGTCATCGGCAGGCAGGCCAGGCAATGACCGGTGAGTTACCTCGATCGGAATGCGAGATAGGACGGCGACACCGTTATAGGACTTCTGGCCAACGATCTCGCAGCGATAGCCCAGCGTCTCGAAGGTGAAAGCCGGGAACTGCGGCGCCTCGCACTTGATCTCCTGCAGGAACAGCAAATCTGGCTGCATGCGTTGCAACCACTTGGCGACATGGGTTTCGCGCGAACGGACCGAATTGACGTTCCAGGTCGCGACCTTCATTGCTCGCGGTCAATCGACCGAAAAGCTGGTTCCGCAGCCGCAGGCCGAGGTTGCATTAGGATTGCGCACAGCAAAATGGGCACCCATCAACTCATCGGTGTAATCAAGCTCGGAGCCGGCGAGCAGATCGAGACTGGCACTATCGATCAGCACCCGGGCGCCGGCACGCTCGATCACCAGATCGCCGTCCAGCGTCGCATCATCAAGTTCAAACCGATACTGGAAGCCGCTGCAGCCGCCGGCCAGCACTGCAACCCGCAGCGCGGTCTGCCGACCCTCGGCCGCGACAATCTCGGCGATGCGAATGGCCGCGCGCGCGCTGACACCGAATGTCGCCTCAGGCTCAGCGGATGCCGAAGGTTCGGATGGGGAGACCATGTGCGTGTCCATTACCTTGATATAGGCGCTTTGCCGGCCGATTTGAAGCGTGCAAAACATTGATGCCGCGCAGGCAGGGGTGTAAGCCCTGCCGATGATCCCGAGGACCGCCGAAATCAGTCCGCAGCCCGCTATCCAGAACCTGGCATCCTGGGCCGTCAACGCCGGTGCCAGCCGTGGCCGGCTGCATCCCGAGCCCGAAAGCCCGACCCGGTCCCCCTGGCAGCGCGACCGCGACCGTATTGTGCACTGCTCGGCGTTTCGAAAGCTACAATATAAGACTCAGGTATTCGTCAACCACGAGGGCGATTTCTTCCGCACCCGGCTGACCCATAGCCTGGAAGTGGCGCAGATCGCTCGCTCGATCGCCCGCCAGCTTGCCGTAGACGAGGACCTCGCCGAAGCCCTAGCGCTGGCCCATGACCTGGGCCACCCCCCCTTCGGCCATGCCGGGGAGGAGGCGCTGAGCCTGGCCATGAGGCCGTTCCATGGCTTCAACCACAACGCGCAGTCGTTGCGCGTGGTCACGATGCTGGAAGGTAGCTACGCCGCATTCGACGGACTGAACCTGACCTGGGAAACGCTGGAGGGCCTTGCCAAGCATAACGGTCCGCTGCGTCATCCGCCGTCCTATATCGCCGAATACGACGCCCGCCACCGGCTGGAACTTGCTACCCACGCCGGGGTCGAGGCGCAGGTCGCGGCGATGTCCGACGACATCGCCTACCATTCGCACGACTTGGATGACGGCGTCCGCGCCGGGCTGTTCGGTCCGGAGGAGATCTCGCATTTACCGATCGTCGGCGACGCGCTGGCCGAGGCGCGCCGGTCGAGCCTAGACGTGCCGCCGCGGCGGCTGCGCCACGAGACCATTCGCCGCGTGATCGACGTGATGGTGACCGATCTGCTGGCCGAGACCCGCCGCCGGCTGGAAAAGCTTGACCCCGCCGATGCTCAGGCGGTGCGCCGCGCCCGCACGCCGGTGGTCGCCTTCAGTCCGCCAGTCGCCGAGGCCAACCGGGTGATCAAGGAATTCCTGTTCGCCCGGATGTACCGTCACTGGAAGGTCAAGCGCATGACCACCAAGGCGACCGCGTTGACCGCCGAGCTGTTTTCGATACTGCATGGCGACACCAGCCTGCTGCCCGACGACTGGCGCGCCCGGGCCGGTGAGGCGGGCAGCGCGCGCGCCGCCGGCACGGTATGCGACTATATCGCCGGGATGACCGACCGTTTCGCCATGGACGAGCATCGCCGCCTTACCGATCTGTCTGTTCCGGGCTGAAGGACTTTTTATGAACGACGATGTTTTCGCGCGGATGCGCGCGCTGGTGCTCGCCGCCCTCGCCGATGTTGTGCCGGGTTTGCCGCCGGAGGTCGCGGCCAGGGTCGAGGTGACGCCGGCCCGCGATGCCGCCCACGGCGACATGGCGACCAACGCGGCCCTGGTCGCCGCCAAGCCGGCCCGCATGGCGCCGGCGAAGCTGGCTGCGGCGCTGGTCGAGAAGCTGCTGCTACATCCAGAAATATCTGGTGCCGAGGCCGCCGGGCCAGGTTTCGTCAACCTCTCGCTGGCGCCGAGTGTGTTGCTGGCGGTGCTGCCGACGGTGCTGTCGCGGGGGGTGGGATTTGGCGCCTCGCGGGCAGGCGCGGGTGTTGCGGTCAACATCGAGTACGTATCGGCTAACCCGACCGGGCCGATGCATATCGGCCATTGCCGCGGCGCGGTGGTCGGAGACGCGTTGGCCAATCTGCTCGCCAATGCCGGGTTCGCCGTTACTAAGGAATACTACGTCAACGATTCGGGTGCCCAGGTCGTGGCGCTCGCTTGGGCTGCCTACTGGCGTTATTTGCAGGCGCTTGGCACCGTAGTCACGGAGCAGGAGTTCGCCGCCGCTGTGCCGGGTGGCCTGCAATACCGCGGCGACTATCTGGTGCCGGTCGGAGAGGCGTTGAAAAAAGCCCATGGCGCGTCGCTGGCGGGACTGAACGCTACCATCGCCGAGCCGGAGATATGGCTGGAGACGGTTCGGGAATTCACCGTGGCCGAGATGATGGCACAGATAAAAGTAGATCTGGCACGCCTGGGTGTGGAGCCGGACGTGTTCACGTCCGAGCGCGGGCTGCTCGATTCCGGCGTTGTGGATACCGTGATCGCCCGTCTGCGGGCCGAAGACCTAGTCTATGAGGGAGTGCTGGAGCCGCCTAAGGGAAAGACCCCGGACGATTGGGAGCCGCGCGCCCAAACCCTGTTCCGCGCAACGAAGTTTGGCGACGACGTCGATCGGCCGCTGCGGAAATCCGATGGCTCCAACACCTATTTCGCCGGCGACATCGCCTATCATGCCGACAAGATCGCACGCGGCGCGGCAACGCTGATCGACGTGCTCGGCGCCGACCATGGTGGCTACGTGTCGCGCATGAAGGCGGCGGTGCGTGCCATTTCCGCAGGCGCCGCCAGCCTCGACGTGGTGTTGTGCCAGATCGTGCACGTCGTCAAAGGCGGCGTGCCGGTAAAAATGTCGAAGCGGGCGGGCAGCTACGTGACGCTCAGCGACCTGATCGACGAGGTCGGCGCCGACGCCGTGCGGTTCACCATGCTGACCCGCAAATCGGATGCGCAGATGGAGTTCGACCTTGATGCCGTGGTAGCACAGACCCGCGACAATCCTGTATTCTATGTTCAATACGCGCATGCCAGGTGCCGATCCGTGCTCCGTGCCGCGGCCGAAATGTTCGGCGCCGAGGCGATCACACCCGCCGTGTTGGCCAAGGCGCCGCTCGACAGCCTCGGCGATGCGGCCGAGATGGCGCTGATCCGCCGCATTGCCGCTTGGCCGCGCCATGTCGAGGCGGCGGCTTTGGCACGCGAGCCGCACCGAATAGCGTTTTTTCTCTATGACTTGGCGGCCGACTTTCATATGCTGTGGAACCGCGGGCGTGACGACTCCACCCTTCGCTTCCTGCGGCCGGAGTTCGCGGCCGAGAGTGCCGCCAAGCTGGCGCTGGTCTCGGCGACGGCAATGGTGATCGGCTCGGGTCTGGCAGTGATGGGCGTCACGCCGGTGGAGGAAATGCGGTAGTATCTGGAGCGATGGATGCGGAACGGGATGGCTGGCGATACAGACCCCCTGGAGGCCGATCTTCAGGAACCTGGGCACGGGCTCCTGGCCCAAGGCGCATCGCATGGCGCCACTTGGCGGGTGCCGCGGCCGGTGCGCGGCATCGATCCGGGCACGCGAAAACTGGCCTGGACGGCGGCCGCCCTGGGCGGAGCGCTGGTTTTGGTGATCGGGCTGTATTCCGCCGCTGGCCATCGCAGCACGGTGGTGCCGGTGATCCAAGCCGATAGCCGTCCCATTCGCACCAAGCCGGAAAACCGCGGCGGAATGCAGATCAGCGGCACTGAAGAGGACGTCATGGGCGGCGATGCCGTCAGCCCTGCGACCAGGCTGGCACCGGGTTCCGAGGCCCCGGCACCGAAGATGCTGCGCGCCCAGCAGGATGCGCCACCCGCGCCTACCCAGGCGGTGACACCTGCCAAGGAAGCCGTGATCGCGCCGCCGGTTGTTGCTGCCGTACCGCCGGAGACCGAAAAGCCGCGTGTTGCGGTATTGCCAGTCGGCAAGACCGCGGTCCAGTTCGGCGCGTTGGGCACCGAACAGGCTGCCCACGCCGAATGGAAGCATCTGACCGGGACATTTCCGGATCTGTTTGCAAGCCGGCAGCCGGCCGTTTCGCGCACCGAGCATGACGGCCACGTGCTGTGGCGGCTGCGTACTGGCGGTTTTGCCGACGCCGCCCAGGCAACGGCGTTCTGCGAGCGCGTGCGTGCCAAGCGGGCAGGGTGCTCCATCGCCAGCTTCTAATGCATGTCTGACGACAGGGCGATGAAGGCCGCGATCGTCGGCATTGGTGGGCTGACGCTGACAGCGCCGGAAGCCGCCATACTGCGTGAACACCCGCCGGCCGGCATCGTGCTGTTTGCACGTAACGTCGCCGATCCGAAGCAGCTTGACGCCCTGATGACGGATCTGAGAAAGATCCTGTTGCCGGGAGCGGTGCTTCTGGTTGATCAGGAAGGCGGCCGCGTCGCTCGGTTGCGGCCGCCGCATTGGCGGGCGCATCCTCCATCACAGGAGCTCGGTGCCCGGTTCGCGGACACGCCGGCGCGGGCGTTGCGGGCCGCGTGGCTTACCGGCGCGTTGATCGGCCTGGATTGCGCGCAGGCGGGTTTTGACGTCGTGGCCTCGCCGGTGCTGGACGTCACGGAGGCTGACACCCATGCGGTGATCGGCGATCGGGCGTTTTCCTCGGATCCCGATGTCGTGGCGCGACTTGGCCGGGCCGTGGCGCAGGGATTGCTCGCGGCCGGGATGCAGCCGGTCGCCAAGCATGCGCCTGGTCACGGCCGGGCGCGGGTGGACAGCCACCACACGCTTCCCCATGTGCACGCCGACGACGTTACGCGCGACATCCTGCCATTCGCCTTGAACGCCGACATGCCATGGGCCATGACCGCGCACATCGTCTATACCGCGCTGGATATTGACTATCCGGCCACCCAGTCGGCAAAGATCATCGAGGGCGTCATTCGCGGGCAAATCGGCTTCAACGGGGTTCTTGTGACGGATGATCTGGCGATGCAGGCGCTGACCGGAAGCCCAGCCGAGCGCGTCCTCGCGGCGTTGGATGCCGGCTGCGACATCGCGCTTTACTGCTCTGGCGAACTGGCGACGACGACGGCCCTGCTGGCGGTCTGTCCGCAGGTCTCGGCCGCGACCGCCGCGCGGCTGCGAGCGGCGCGAAGCATGGCGGTGCGCCATCGCCTGACGCTGGATCCGGTGGCGCTGTCGGCGGAACGGGATTGGCTGCTCGGGTGAACAACACGCTTTTTCATATCCTGTTGGCGGCGATCCCGGCGATCGTCGCCATCACCCTTCATGAGGCGGCGCACGGTTATGCCGCCTGGGCCCTGGGCGACGACACCGCCAAGCGGGAAGGCCGGCTGTCGCTTAATCCCCTGGCCCATGTCGATCGCGTTGGCACCATCATCCTGCCCGGCTTCCTTATCCTTTTCCAGCTGATTACCCTCGGCCGGGTTGGCTTTCTGTTCGGTTGGGCCAAGCCGGTGCCGGTCGCCGCCTGGAAGTTCGCTAACCCACGCCGCGGCATGATGCTGGTTGCTGCCGCCGGCCCGGTGATGAACTTCTTTCTCGCCTGGCTTGGCGCCCTAGCGCTTCACCCGATCCTGACGATGGTGGATGACAGTGCGCCGGCTTCGTTCGGCACCGGCACTATCCTCGCGTTACTGGCGCAGTATTTCATCCTCTCCAACCTAGTGCTCGGGCTGTTCAACCTGCTGCCGATCCCGCCGCTCGACGGCGGCCGCATCGCGGTTGGCCTGCTGCCGCTGCCGCTGGCCAAGCTGTGGGCGCGGTTTGAGCGGGCGGGCATCCTGATCGTCATCCTCCTCGTGTTCCTGCTGCCGCGCGCATTGGCCGAGTTCAACATCGCCTTCAATCCGGTTGGCGATGCGTTGGATGCCGTGATCCCGTGGGCGATGCATGTCATCCTGTCGCTGGCGGGGTTCAGCGGCGATGCCGGTGATGTCCTCGCCCTCTGATCCCGACCAGCTGCCGCTGCTGCTGGACGGGTTTGAAGGCCCGCTCGACCTACTGCTCGAACTCGCGCGCGGCCAGAAGGTCGATCTGGCGCGCATTTCCATCCTGTCGCTGGTCGACCAGTTCCTGGCGGTGATTGAGGGCGCCCGGCGCATTCGCCTGGAACTGGCCGCCGACTGGCTGGTGATGGCGGCTTGGCTCGCCTGGCTGAAATCGCGGCTGCTGCTGCCGGCCGGTGCCGGTCCGCCCGAGGATGCCGAACTTGCCGCCGAAACCCTGGCGGGGCGGCTGCGCGACCTGCAGGCGACGCGGCAAGCGGCGCTGTGGTTGAACGCACGTGATCAGCTCGGCCGCGACATCTTCGCCCGCGGCTTGCCTGAAAGCTTTTTCGAGTTCGATCGATCCAGCCTGCGCGCCGACCTGCCGGCGTTGATGCGCGGCTACCTGGCCGCGGTTCGCCGGATCGGCGCCACTCGCCGCTACGTGCCGCGGGCGCTGACCTTGTGGACGGTGAAGGAGGCGTTATCCCGACTGGCCTCTCTGGTGGGCGATCTTCCCGATTGGAGCACACTGGAAAGTTTTCTGCCCGATGCGGTAAATAACCCCACCGTGCGCCGGGCTGCGATTGCCAGTACCCTGCTCGCCGGGCTGGAGATGGCGCGGGAGGGATCAATCCTGATGCGTCAGGAGCATGATTTCGGCCCTATTCGGATCAAGGCGGGCCGGATCAAAGCGGACCTGGCGGCCAAGGGGGACCATGAGCGACACCACTGAAACCGAGCAGCTGCTGCGCCTGGCGGAGGCCTTCGTGTTCGCGTCCGCCGCACCGGTCGGCGCCCGTGCGCTGTCTCAGGTTCTCCCCGAGGGCGCCGATTGCGACGCGATACTGGCGGCGTTGCAGGTGCGCTATGCCGGGCGCGGGGTCGAACTGGCGGAGGTCGCCGGGGGGGTGCAGTTCCGCACCGCGCCCGACCTCGCGCCAAAACTGCGCCGCATGGTCGAGATGCCGCGTCGGCTGCCGCGTGTCGCCATGGAGACGCTGGCGATCATCGCCTACCATCAGCCGGTGACCCGGCCGGAGATCGAGGAAATCCGGGGCATCGCGCTCGGTCAGAGCACGCTCGACGCATTGCTGGAAACCAGCCTGATCGAAACCAAGGGCCGGCGCGAGACACCCGGTCGGCCGACCTTGTGGGGCACTACCGAAGGCTTTCTGGTCCAGTTCGGCCTCAAGGCGCTGCGTGACCTGCCGCGGCGCGAGGACCTGTTGCTGGAACCCGCGCTGCCGGCTCGGGCGGAGCCGGAACTCGGGGCCGACCTCGCGGCGCCGGTTTCCGCTACAGAAAAATCCTGCTAGCACGGCGCCCGGAGAACCCGGAACAACATGTTCGATTTCGCATGGTCTGAAATAGCGCTGATTGTCGTGGTGGCGGTAATCTTCATCGGCCCGAAGGACCTGCCGGTGGCGATCAAGGCCGTCACCGCCATGCTCAAGAAGGCCCGCCGCATGGCCGGTGAGTTCCAGACCCATGTTGACGACATGGTGCGCGAGGCTGACCTCGGCGAGGTTCGCGACGGCTTCAACAAGATCCGGAATTTCGATTTTAAAGGCACGGTCGAGCGCGCCGTCGATCCGGACCGGGCGATGCGCGACAGTTTCGCCTCTCCGTTCGAGCCGACCAGCGCCACCGCGTCGATCCCGGTGACGAGCCAGGAGGCGGTAACGATCGAACGGCCGGAAGGTGTTGACCAACTGGTGGCGGAGACGCCCACGCCCACGGTTTCGGAAACCGATCGGGCGCCCGCCTTCATCCCGCCGGCCTTCATTCCGCCGGGCTTTGCAAAAACCTGCCAAAGCTCGGTCAAGGCAGCGAAAGCCGAGCCACCGGCCTTCATTCCGCCGAACATCCCCGGCTAAGCACGGACAGGACCCAACTTGGCCAAGCCCATTGTCGAAGACACCATAGACGACAAGCCGATGCCGCTGCTCGAACACCTGATCGAGCTGCGCCGGCGCCTGATCTGGGCCGCCGCGGCGTTCATGGTGGCGTTCTTCGTCTCCTACTACTTCTCCAAGCAGATCTACGCGTTCCTGGCGCAGCCGCTGGCCGACATCCTGCAGCAGCGCGGCGCCGGCGACCGCCGGATGATCTTCACCGCCCTCTACGAGGCGTTCTTCACCTACCTCAAGGTCGCCCTGTTCGGCGCGGCATTCATCTCGTTCCCGGTGATATCGACGCAACTCTGGCTGTTTGTCGCACCCGGCCTGTACCGGTCCGAAAAGCGCGCCATGCTGCCGTTCCTGGTAGCGACCCCGGTGCTGTTCACCCTGGGTGCGGCACTCGCCTACTACTTCGTGTTCCCGTTCGCCTGGCGCTTCTTCCTCAGCTTCGAGGTGCCATCGGACGGCAACGGCCTGCCGATCCAGCTGGAGGCGAAGGTCGGCGAGTACCTGGATCTGGTGATGAAGCTGGTGTTCGCCTTTGGCATCACCTTCGAGATGCCTGTGCTGCTGACCCTGCTGG
>JAYTTA010000051.1:0-2601 GCA_043745345.1 Acetobacteraceae bacterium
GAGCACGTCGCCTTCGCCTGGGAAGCGGCGCTGCGGCTGGTGGACAACGAAAAGCCCGATTACCGCAGCTGATCCTGCGGCTTTGAGCCTGACGATGAACCCGGTCGCCAATATCGCCTCCCCCCGGCTGATGCTGGTGGGCGGCGGCACCGTCTCCCAAGTGGCGGAGGTTTTGGGTAAATTCGGCCTGTCGCGGCCTTTGATCGTCACCGATCCGTTCATGGTCTCGTCCGGCCTGGTGCGCCGGTGTATCGAGCCACTGGCTGAGGCCGCCATCCCGACAGCGATTTTCAGCGACACCATTCCTGAGCCGACCGATACCGTCGTCGAAGCCGGGGTGCGTGCCCTCGCCGCCGGCCATTACGATTGCTTGATTGGCTTCGGCGGCGGCTCGCCGATCGATACCGCCAAGGCGATGGCGGTGCTGGCACAAGGCGGTGGCAGGATGCGCGACTACAAGGTGCCGCATTTGGCTGATACCGGCGCGCTGCCGGTTATTGCCATCCCGACCACCGCGGGCACCGGCAGCGAATGCACCCGGTTTACTGTCATCACCGACGCCGAGCGTGACGAGAAGATGCTGATCTCCGGCCTGGGCTGCCTGCCGCTGGCGGCGATCGTCGATTTCGAGCTGACCTTCACGGTGCCGCCACGCACTACCGCCGATACCGGGGTGGACAGCCTGACACACGCGCTGGAGGCCTATGTCTCGCGTCGCGCCAATCCTTTCTCCGACGCGCTGGCGCTGGCCGCGATGAAGCTGATCGGGGCCAACATCCGCACGGCATTTGCCGAACCGGGCCATGCCGGCGCGCGCGAGGCGATGATGCTGGGCGCGACCCAGGCCGGTCTCGCCTTCTCGAACAGCTCAGTCGCCCTGGTGCACGGCATGTCGCGGCCGATCGGCGCCCATTTTCACGTGCCGCACGGTCTGTCCAACGCCATGCTGCTGCCGGCGATCACGCGCTTCTCGGTGCCCGGCAGCCCGGATCGCTATGCCGAGGCATCGCGACGCATCGGCTTCGCCGCGGCATCCGACGACGTGGAGGTCGCGTGCGCGAAGCTGGTCACCGGCCTTGAGCAGCTCAACGCGGAGCTTAGCGTGCCGATGCCATCGGCCTACGGGATCGACGAAGCCAGCTGGCATGACAGGCTGCCGCTGATGGCGGATCAGGCACTGGCTTCCGGAAGCCCGGCAAATAACCCGCGCGTGCCAGAAAAAGATGAAATCCTTGGTTTGTATCGCGAGGTCTGGGCTGGCAGCCGCAGCAACGCGTGAGGTCAGGCCGTGCCGTCCGATTGCGACATGCCTTCAGCCCACGCCTGTCGCCAAACGGGCAACGCGCCCACGGGCAATGGCCGAGCGATCCGATAGCCCTGGGCCCAATCGGCGCCGGCGGCTTTCATGCGCGCAAGGTCATCGTCCCGCTCGGCTCCCTCGGCGATCACCAGAAGCCCGCGGGATTTGCAGGTCTCGACAAGCCGAGACAGATAGCCGGGCGCCGAACTGCCAGCCGACTGTCGAATGACCGATTTGTCCAGTTTCACCGCGGTGAACGGAAGGTCCAGCAGTTCCGTCAGACGGGGCACCTTCGGGCCGACATCATCGAGTGCGACGCGGTAGCCGGCCCGCCGCAGCCGGTCCAGCGCCTGACGAAGGACAGGTAAATCCTCGACCGGGCGGCTTTCCGTCAGCTCGATCGCAACACGATCGACCGCAATGCCCGCGGCCTCGCGCTGTGCTTCAAGGATATCGAGCGTGCCATCGATCAGCATCACGTCGAGCGAGAAGTTTATCCCGGTGACAAGGCGGTTATCCCAGCCTGGAGTCGCCATGTCGCGCATCATACGGCCGCCGATCGCCTGAGTTAGCACCGAAGACAAACCCGATCTTTCCGCCAAGGGCACGAATTGGTCGCCGCTCAGGGTGCCATGCACCGGATGGCGAAGGCGGGCCAACGCCTCGTAAGCTACGGGCAAACAACTCGTGACATCAACTATGGGTTGATAGCGCACTTCCAACGCCTCGCTGGCAATCAGGGCCAGGAGGTCCGACGTGCCCAAACCGGTAAGAGCGCCGGTCGTGACCCGCAGCATTTTCTGATTGAGAAGCCCGTTCAGCCTGGATGCCTGATCGTTCGGCAGGTTGATGCAGGCACCCCGCATCGGGATCGCCGCTGTGGGCGGCGCAATCGGCTCTCCAAGCAGCAGCAGCTGAGTATCGGATCCCGCATCGCCGCCAGTCAGGCTGAGAAATTCCGCTACCTCGACCGGAGAATTCGGTGATTGCAGCAGCACATGGGAAAATGGAAGCGCTGTCGAGACCAATCGTGACATGGCTTCATGGCGGTTCGAGGCAAACTCGACCGCCGGGCTGCCACACAAAACAGCGTCGTCGATCCATGATTTCCAGAACGCATCCACCCCGATGGCAAGACAGCGAGGGCGGAGGTCTGCGAGATTAAGTTTGGATAAGGACACGTCTGGCTGTGGCTCCGCCAAGCTACAAATTCTTAGAAAGATAGAATATAGATCATTAAATAGTATCCCGCGACCTAAAATTGGAGCGCAGGCATCTTGAACGACTTACCCATTTCCAAA
>JAYTTA010000052.1:0-2592 GCA_043745345.1 Acetobacteraceae bacterium
TGCGTCGTGCCCTATACGCGCGGCGTCGAGGCCAGCCGGCCGGCGGCTGCCATCGTCGCCGAAACGCGGCGGTTGGTGGCGCAGGGCGCGCGCGAGATCACGCTGCTGGGCCAGAACGTCAATGCCTGGCATGGTGAGGCACCTGACGGTTCGACCTGGGCTCTGGCGCGGCTGGTGCGCGAGCTGGCCGAAATTTCCGGCCTTCTGCGGCTGCGCTACACGACATCGCACCCGCGCGACATGGATGACGCGTTGATCGCGGCACATGGCGATGTGCCGATCCTGATGCCGTTTCTGCATCTGCCGGTCCAGTCCGGCTCGGACCGCATGCTGGCGGCGATGAACCGCAAGCATTCTTCCGATGACTATCTTCGGCTGGTGGACCGACTGAGGCAGGCACGTCCCGACCTCGCATTTTCTTCCGACTTCATCGTCGGTCATCCCGGCGAGACTGAGGCCGATTTCGAGGCGACGACGAATCTGGTGCGGAAAGTCGGGTTCGCGCAGGCCTTCAGCTTCAAATACTCGCAACGTCCGGGCACCCCCGCCGCTGGTGCACAGCATCAGGTCACTGAGGCCGAGAAAGATCGGCGGCTGCAGGCGCTGCAAGCGCTGCTGCGGGACCAGCAGGGCGCGTTCAATGCCGCCAGCGTCGGGCGCACGATGAACATTCTGGTCACCGGCCCCGGCCGCCAGCCCGGCCAGATCGGTGGCCGCACACCCTTTTTGCAGCCGGTGCACCTGCCCGGCTCCCTCGATCGGATCGGCACGGAGATTTCCGTGCGGATCGATGCCGCGCGCCAAAACTCCCTGGTCGGGAGTCTGGCCTCAACCAGCAACCTCATCCAGGAGAGAGTCTGCGCTTGACCCATATGTCGCCCAATCCAGCCTCCCCCACCGGCGGCCAAACATCCCGGGCCGTCACCCTCCAGTTTGGCAACAACGCGCTTCTGCCTATGCTGCTTGGCGATCACGACCGCCATCTGGTGCGAATCGAACAGGCGCTCGGCGTGCGGCTTTCTTGTCGCGGCAACCGCGTCGCGATCTCGGGCGAACCATCGCGGGTCGAGTCGGCGCAGGTCGCGCTGCAGGGGCTGTGGCAGAAGCTGGAGCGCGGCGAGAACGTCGGACGCGGTGAGGTCGAGGCGGCGATCCGGCTGTCGGACACCGACAACGATCCGCGCCTGCCGCTTTCCGATTTGCCTGCGATTCGCACGCGGCGCGGTCCGGTCGGCCCGCGCAGCCCGGGGCAGGCGGCCTACATGGATGCGCTCGCCAGCCAGGAGATGGTGTTCGGCGTCGGCCCCGCCGGCACCGGCAAGACATATCTCGCGGTGGCTCAGGCGGTCGCCATGCTGCAGGCGGGCAAGGTCGATCGCATCATCCTGTCGCGGCCGGCGGTCGAGGCTGGCGAGCGGCTCGGCTTCCTGCCCGGCGACCTCAAGGAAAAGGTCGATCCGTACCTGCGGCCGCTTTACGACGCGCTCAACGACCTGCTGCCGAACGGGCAGCTGGACAAGCGGATGACCAATGGCGAGATCGAGGTGGCGCCGTTGGCCTTCATGCGTGGCCGCACCCTGGCCCACGCTTACGCCATCCTGGACGAGGCCCAGAACACCACCGCCGTGCAGATGAAGATGTTCCTGACCCGAATGGGCGAGGGCACCCGGATGGTGATCGCCGGCGATCTGAGCCAGGTAGATCTGCCGCCCGGCACAAGGTCTGGCCTGCGCGACGCCCTGGAGACGCTGGAAGGCGTTCCGGGCATCGGCGTAGTGCGGTTCGCGCGGCGCGACGTGGTGCGCCATCCGCTGGTCGGGCGCATCGTCGAAGCCTACGAGCAGCGAGCCGAAGCAGAAGGCGATACCCGGCGCGAGGCGAACCGTGATACGGTTGCTAATCGTCACGTTAATCAAGACCTGGGAAATCACGCCTGAAATGGACCCCGACAGTAGTAGACGCCCCGTCCCGGACCTAGCGCCGGCGACGGGGAGCGACATACGGGTGGACGACCCGGCCTGGCGGAAATTCGTGCCTGGCGCCGAGGCCATCGTCGCCCGTGCTGCCCGTGCCAGCTGTGCTGCCGGCATATCCGCCTCATTCGTGCTGTCCTCGGATCGGGAAGTCCAGCGGCTGAACGCCCGCGACCGGGATCGCAACCGGCCAACCAACGTGCTGACCTACGAGCCGGCGTTCCCGGGCATGCCGGGCGAGATCATCTTTGCCCTCGAAACCATCCGCCGCGAGGCCATGGCCGCCGGCCGCCGGCCGGCCCACCACCTCGCCCACCTGGCCGTGCACGGCGCGCTTCATTTGGCCGGCCATGACCACATCCATGCCGGCGACGCACGGCGGATGGAAATGGCCGAGGCGCGCATGCTGCACCGTATCGGCGTGCCCAATCCATGGCGCCGAGGTTGAGTCGCCAGGCCATCCTCTCTCGCCTCAGGGGGATGGTCGGCGGACGTAACGGCGAGCAGAGCGTACGGCTCTCGATCGCCGAGCTGGTGCGGGAGGCGGAGGACGCGACCCAGGCGCCCGGGGAACTGCCGGAACTCGACCGCCAGGAACGCGCGCTGATCGCCAACGTGC
>JAYTTA010000053.1:0-2592 GCA_043745345.1 Acetobacteraceae bacterium
ACAAGCCGATCAGCTTGCCGCCGAAAATTTCCTGCAGCATCGGCGAGGCCATGCTGAGAACGCCGATCCCGGCCGAGACGTTCATGCACAGCACCACCCAGATGCACCAGAATTGCGGGGTCCGGTGCGCGTCGTGCAAATGGACCTGGCCATGGGTGATCATCGCGCGGGCAGCCGGCGCCGGCGGAGACCAGCCGACCGGGCGGTAGCCGGCGGGCGGCACGCGATACGACAGCGCGCCGGCCATCATGACCACAAGATAGATGACGCCCATGGCCAGGAACGTCTGCCACACGCCCGGGCCGCCGGCGTCGCGGAACCTGGCCATCAGCATCTCGGCCAACGGCGCGCCGATCATGGCGCCGCCGCCGAAGCCCATGATCGCCATGCCGGTCGCCATGCCGCGGCGGTCGGGGAACCATTTTATCAGCGTCGATACCGGTGAGATGTAGCCGAGGCCAAGCCCGATGCCGCCCAGCACGCCGGTGCCGAGCCATAAAATCCAGAGCTGGTGCAGCCAGATGCCCAAAGCGCCGAAAAACAGTCCGCCGGACCAGCACAAAGCGGAAGCCACGCCGGCGCGCCGCGGGCCGACACGCTCCAGCCAACCACCCCATAACGCCGCTGACAGGCCGAGGAAGACGATGAATAGGGTAAAAACCCAGTTCAGCTCGCTGATCTTCCAGTCCGCCGTGGTGGTGAACAATGCGGTCAACAGGCCGCCATCATTGGCAATCGGCTTGGCGCCCCCGATGGCGCGCGACAGCGGCAACCAAAAGACACTGAAACCGTAGGCCATGCCGATGCAAAGATGGATGGCCAGCGCGGCCGGAGGGACCAGCCAACGGTTGAAGCTGGGCACTGCCACGATGCGTTCGCGGTCCAGCCATCCGCCGGTGTTTTGGCGCAGCAGGAAGTCTGCGGCGTTTGTGCTCATTCTGGACGTTCCCTCAGCTTAGTAAGCAAGGCCAACGCTCTGCCCCTGACCCCGCCCGAGAAGCGCCCGGAAGCGCATCCCTTAAAGGATGGGGTTCAAAGGGGCGGCTGCCCCTTTGCGGTTTGGGCAGAGCCCGAGCTTGTTGCCTGCAGCCGCAGACGTTCTGCGGCTTGGCGCGCGCGCGGCTCCAGGCCGGTTCCGCCCAGGGCAAGCAGTTGGGCGCGCATGCGCGGGTCCCAGAATTTTCGCAGATGGTCGGCTATCGCCTCGATGGCGATTTCGGATGGCTGGTGGGCGAAGAATTTCTCGATCTGGTTGACCATGCGGACGAGTTTTTCAGCCGACATCGTCTAGCGCCTCGGGTTCGATGCGGTCGGCGTGGGTGAAGACCTCGAAGCCGTCAGACCGGGCAACGCCAATCAGGGTAATGCCGGCTTTTTCTGCCTGGCGCACGGCGAGCGCGGTTGGCGAGGAGATCGCGGCCAGCACGCCGATGCCGATCATGGCGGCTTTCTGGATCAGCTCGATCGAGACGCGGCTGCTGAGCAGGAGCATGCCTTCGGATGGGGCGACGTTGGAGCGGGCGAGTGCGCCGGCGAGTTTGTCGAGTGCGTTGTGGCGGCCAACGTCTTCGCGCAGTGCCGCCAGTCCGTTTTCCGGTATCCAGAAGCCAGCGGCGTGGACGGCGTGGGTAGTGCGGTTCAACGCCTGGGCGGCCGGCAGGCTGGCCATGGCGGCGGCAACATCCTGCGGGGTAAATTTTCTTGCGGCGGTTACCGTCGGCAGCCGGCGGGTGGCCTCGGCCAGGCTTTCGATGCCGCACAGGCCGCAGCCGGTGGCGCCGGCGAGGCGCCGGCGGCGGGTGGCGAGGGCGAGCGCCAAATCGGGCGCCAGGCTCATCCTAAGCTCGATTCCGGTTTCTAACGGAACGATCTCAAGTTCATCAATTTCGCCGGCATCGCGAATGATGCCCTCGGTCAGACTGAAGCCGATAGCGAAGTCGTCGAGATCGATCGGGCTGGCCAGCATCACCGCGTAGGTGTCGCGGTTGTAGGTCAGGGCTACGGCGACCTCCTCCGGCAGCATCCTTTCGCCGGGGATTGCCAGCCCGTTGCGCCAGGCTATCCTTCGCGTTGGGACTGACGCCGGCGGCAGCTTCATCTCAAGGGCTCGGGAACGGCGATTTCCAGGATGCGGCGCGATTGGGCGGTGTGGGCGGTCTGGCGCTCCTGCCACTCGGTCGGACCGTTGGAGGGGGAAACCTGCACCGCCGTCACCTTGTATTCGGGGCAATTGGTGGCCCAGTCGGAATACTCGGATGTCACCACATTGGCCTGTGTGTCGGGGTGGTGGAAGGTGGTGTAGACAACTCCCGGGGCGACGCGGTCGGTGATGCGGGCGGCGAGCGCCGTGGCACCGGTGCGGCTGGCGAGCTTTATCCAGTCGCCGTCACGGATGCCGCGATCCTCGGCGTCCTGCGGATGGATCTCCAGCCGGTCCTGCTCGTGCCAGACGCTGTTGGCGGTGCGGCGGGTCTGAGCGCCGACGTTGTACTGGCTGAGGATGCGGCCGGTGGTCAGCAGCAGCGGGAAGCGCGGCCCGACTTTTTCATCCGTTGCAACGTATTCGGTGATGACGAAGTTGCCGCGGCCCCG
>JAYTTA010000054.1:0-9559 GCA_043745345.1 Acetobacteraceae bacterium
CCACCGTCGAAGCGGCGTCCCACGAACCGCGCGTCCGGTTGCGCGCTATCCTCCCCGCATTGGCCACCTGGTTCCGAAGCGGGCGCTTCTACGGCTGTGCTTTCATGAACGCGGTCGCCGAGCACACCAAGGGAGAGGGTTTCCTGCGCGACCTCGCCGCCGAGCATCATCGCGCCATCCTGTCTTTCCTGGGCGAGCAGGCCGCCGCCGCCGGCAGTCAGGAGCCGGGAATTTTGGCGCGACAGCTGCTTCTAATGATGGACGGCATCATCGCGGCTTACATGGTCAGCGGCGACGATGCCGTGTTGACTATCGCCGGGCGCAACCTGGATGCCGTCCTGGACAAGGAGCTCGGCGTGATCGCGCGTTGAAGTGTGACCACGCGATATTCGCGTGTTCGGCATGGCAGGCGGAAACTGATAGTCTTCAACCTCGTTTAACCTTTTATGGGCAGGCCGACACGCATGGCACAGCTGGCAGATGGCGCGTTTGATACCGACGCAAGGGTGGGTAGAATACTCGACATCTTCGCCAAGGAAACCGCGACGGACCGGGCTTCGCTGCGGCCCGGCGCAACAATTGAGGAACTTGGCATTGCGTCGCTCGACCTTACTCTTGCGGTGTTCCAGATCGAGTCTGAGTTCGACATCGAGATACCGGTAATCGCGGCGCGGCCAGGTACCGAGTTCGGCACCGTGGGCGAACTGGTCAAGCACGTGATCGCGGTGCTGGACGAGTCCGAGATGCCCCGCTCCGGGATGCCAGGCGCCAAGGAATGATCGCTGGGCGGCGCGTCGCCATCACCGGCATCGGCGCGGTGACCGCGGTCGGCCACGATGTCGACTCTGTCTGGAGCAGCGTGACCATGGGTGCTTGCGGCATCCGCCCGATCGCCAACATACCAACCGACCGGCTGACGGTGATGCACGCAGCTGAAGTGATCGGTTTCGTTCCATTGGAACATTTTGAGAGGCGGCGGCTGCCGATGCTGGATCGCACCTCCCAGCTTGCCCTGGTCGCGGCGAGACAGGCGATGGCCGGCGCCGAGGGCGCGCTCGCCGGGCTGGAGCCGGCGCGCGCCGGCGTTGTGCTGGGTGCGGCGATCGGACAGGAGACTTTTGATACCTCCTACAAGGCGCTGTATGGCGAAAACGCCAAACGGCTGCACCCGATGACGGTACCGCGGATCATGCCGAATGCGCCGGCGAGCCACGTCTCGATGGAGTTTGGGCTGCACGGTCCATGTTTTTCGACCGCCTCGGCCTGCGCCTCGTCGAGTCACGCGATTGGGCTGGCGTTCCACATGATCCGGTCCGGCATGATGGATTTGGCGGTTTCCGGCGGCAGCGACGCCTCGATCGTGGTCGGCTTCATGAAGGCATGGGATGCGTTGCGCGTGCTCAGCCCGGATGCCTGCCGGCCGTTCTCGAAAGACCGCACCGGGTTGGTGATTGGTGAGGGCGCGGCGATCCTAGTGCTTGAGGAGTTTTCACGCGCGAAGGCGCGCGGTGCCGATATCTACGCTGAGATCGTCGGGTTCGGCATGAGCGCCGATGCGGGCGAACTGACCGCACCGGATGCCGATGGCGCGGCCGCGGCGATGCGGTCGGCGCTGGCGGATGCCGCGCTCCCTGCCGGCGAGATCGGCTACGTCAACGCGCACGGCACCGGCACGCGCCTGAACGACAGGACCGAGGTGGTGGCATTGAACAAAGTCTTCGGCGCGCATCTGGGCCGGCTGCCGGTGTCCTCGACTAAGTCGATGCATGGCCACTGCCTCAATGCCGGCGGTGCAATCGAGGCGGCCATCACCTGCCTAGCACTACGCCACGGCGTGCTACCGCCGACGATCGGCTTTCGTGAGGCCGATCCGGACTGCGACGTGGACTGTGTGCCCAATCACGCGCGAACGGCCTCGTTCGAGGTCGCGATGTCGAACTCGTTTGCGTTCGGCGGGCTTAATGCCGTGCTGGTGCTGAGGCGTGCGGCTTGACCACGGCACACATCAACCGCATCGGTACGGCGGTTCCGCCGCACGACATCCACGTGCCGTTCATCGCCTTCGCGCGAACCCTGCTGGCGGATGCCAAGCCGCGCGCGGTGTTCGACCGCATGGCCGAGCGGTCCGGTATCGCGCACCGCTTTTCCGTGCTGCAGCCGGGCAACATCGAGGCCGGCGAGGTCGACGCCGATGGTTTCTATAGTCGCCAGCATTTTCCCGGCACCGGCGCGCGGATGGCGCTATACGAGCCCGAGGCGCTAAACCTGGCATTGCGCGCCGTGGCGGCCCTTGACATCGCGCACGAACTGCATCGCATCACTCATCTCATCGTCGCCTCCTGCACCGGGTTCACCGCACCCGGGCTCGATCTTCAGCTTGGCGAGAGATTGGGGCTTCGCGCCGATCTGTCGCGTACCCTGATCGGCTTCATGGGCTGCTCGGCAGCGGTGCCAGCGCTGCGCCTGGCGCAGCAGGCGGTTCGGTCCGACCCTGCGGCACGGGTGCTAGTGGTCAATCTCGAACTCTGCTCACTGCACCTACAGGAAACCGACGAGATCGAGACCGTGCTGTCGTTCCTGCTGTTCGGCGATGGCTGCGCGGCGGCCCTGGTGACCGCAGACGATACCGGCATCGCGCTGACCGACTTCCGCAACGCCGTCATTCCCAACAGCCAGGGTCTGATCACCTGGCAGATCGGCGACCAAGGCTTTCGCATGTTCCTGTCGGGCAAGGTGCCGGGGCGGATCGCCGGCGCGCTACGCGACGAGGCTTTCCGAAATGACGATGGCGGATTGCTGCGCGGCGGCGGAATCGAGGCGTTCGACCTTTGGGCGGTGCATGGCGGCGGCCGCACCGTGCTTGACGCGGTCGAGGTAGGGCTGGGCCTTGATGCGGCGGCACTACGCCACTCGCGCGCGGTGCTGCACGATTTCGGCAACATGTCGTCGGCCACGGTGATGTTCGTTCTGAACCGTATGATGGCGGAGCGATCACCCGGCAAAGTCGGTTTCGCGATGGCGTTCGGACCCGGGATGGTTGCGGAAACATTCCGCTTCCGGTTGGTCTGACACCGTGGATCTTGTGCGACGTAGCAACGCGCCGGAAGAGATGGACGCGCCATCGACCAGCGAGGCCGACTATGCCCGCTGCCAGCGTGATCTGGCGGCGCTCAACCGGATCACCTTCACGCATTCTTCGACGTTGCGGTGGCTGGACCGGATGACCCGGGGCTTGCCGGCGGGGACGCGGATTTCGGTGCTGGATGTCGCCTGCGGCCATGGCGACCTGCTGCGCGCGATCCGGCGATGGGCCGACCAGCGCCAGTTGGATGTTGCGCTCGAGGGGATCGACCTCAATCCGCGTAGCGCGCGCGAGGCGATCGCCGTGACCAGACCTTCGATGGCGATTGCCTACCGCACCGGCGACGTGTTCGCCTACGATCCCTCCCCTGCCCCCGACTTCATCGTCACGTCGCAGTTCGCCCACCATCTGGCCGACACCGATCTGGTCAACTTCCTGGTTTGGCTGGACCGGCACGCGGCGCAAGGCTGGTTCATCGCTGATCTGCACCGCCACGCCGTTGCCTATCACGGGTTTCCGTGGCTGGCGCGGGTGGCGGGCTGGCACCGCATCGTGCGGATGGATGGCCGCATTTCCATCGCGCGCGGTTTTCGCCGGGCGGACTGGCGGGAGCTGATCGCCCAAGCCGGGGTTTCCGCGCGAGTAACATGGAGCTTTCCGTTCCGTTGGAGTGTATTTTCATCGCGGACGGCAGCATGACCGACCCGGTGGTGATTGTCGGCGGTGGCCTGGCGGGTGCCGCTTCCGCCTGCCTGCTGGCGAGAGCCGGCCACCGGGTGGTGCTGTTCGAGCGCCAGCTTGGCCCATTCGACAAGATCTGCGGCGAGTTCATCAGCGCCGAAGCCGCCGCCTACCTCGGCAACATCGGCATCGACCTAGCGGCAGCCGGTGCGCACCCGATCCATCGGCTGCGCCTGGTGCATGGCGACCGGGTGGTCCGCTGCTCGCTGCCGTTCACAGGAGCCGGCCTATCACGCCGCGTGCTGGACGAGGCGTTGTTGCAACATGCCGCGCGATGCGGTGTGCAGGTTCGCCGCGGACACGCGGCCGCCCTCAAACAGGATCGCGAGCCTATCGTGCTGGAATTGCCGGACGGCGAAACGCTGCGCACCGGCACGATATTCCTGGCCACCGGCAAGCACGATCTGCGCGGCGTCCGCCGCCATGTCGATAACCCGTCGGACCTGGTCGGCTTCAAGCAGCATCTTTGGTTGACCCCATCGCAGCGATCGATGTTGGCCGGCCATGTCGAGATCGTGCTGCTACGCGATGGCTATGCCGGCCTGCAGCTGGTCGAGAACGGGATGGCCAATTTGTGCCTGCTGGTCACGCGGTCTCGGCTGCGTGACGCCGGCGGCACGTGGAACGGCTTGCTCGACCAACTGAAAGCCGCCGAGCCGCATCTGGCCGCCAGGCTGAATGGCGCGGCGGCATCGATGCCGCAGCCCCTTTCCATATTCCGGGTGCCTTACGGCTTCGTTCATGCGCCAAGCTCCGCCGATGCTCCCGGTATTTTCCGGCTCGGCGACCAGATGGCGGTCATTCCGTCGTTCACCGGCGATGGCATGTCAATTGCCCTGCACAGCGCGTTCGTCGCGGCGGCATGCCATCTTGCCGGCGAGGATGCGGCACTTTACCACCGCCGCATGCGACAGGATGTCGCGGGGCAGATCGGCCGCGCCGGTGTGCTATATCGCCTTGGCAGCTCGGCTTTGGGGCGGGCGGGATTGATGCGCGCGGCTGCGATGTGGCCAGGCGGGGTGCGGCTGGCGGCAAGGCTGACGCGGGTGCCGGCCGGCGTGCTTCGAGCCGGCGTGCTTCAAAATAGAATTTTGCAGCACCCCGTCACGAATCTTGAGCATGGAGTCGCTTAGATGATCAAACATGGCCGGACTTTGAGATCCATGTTGCTGCTGTCTCTGGTGCTGGCGCCAATCCAATCGTTTGCGCAATCTCCTGCCGGGCGCTGGCGCACGTTCGACGACAAAACCGGGCAGGAGCGCGGCCTGATGGTGATAGACGAGCACGGCGGGGTGCTGACCGGCCGGATCGGCGGCATACTGGATCCTGTCGAGGCCGCGCGGGTGTGCGAGAAGTGCACGGGTGCCCGTCATGGACAGCCAGTCCTTGGCATGACGGTGATGACCGGAATGCGCCAGGACGGCGACAAATGGGACGGCGGCGAGATCCTCGATCCGGAAACCGGTTCAACCTATCACTGCACGATCCGGGTCGAAGATGGCGGTACGAAGCTCAATGTGCGCGGCTACATCGGGGTACCGCTATTCGGGCGGTCGCAGACCTGGGTGCGCGCCGGGTAATCTCTTTACCTATGGATGCGCTCCCGGGCACACCCCGCGCGGGGTTTGGGGCGGCGCCCCATGCTTCCTTGCCGCATCCAACCGCATCGCCGTAGCAATCAGCGCAGTATGTGAAAACGCTTGCGGAAAATTGCCGACTTGGCGGCCGGTGCGCAGATCATATTGTTCCGACAGCAGTCCGACATCGTTTTGCAGGGCGAGCAGTCGCGCGAACAGGGCCTCTGCCTCCTCGTGGCGCCCGAGCATGCTGTACATGTCTGCCAGCCAGAAACTACAAGCCAGGAAAGCGCCCTCGCCCGGCGGCAGACCGTCCACCCCGGCGGGGGTCTGATAGCGGAGGACAAAGCCATCGACGAGTAACTGGCGCTCGACTTCCGCCACCGTGCCGAGCACCCGCGGATCATCGGGTGGCAAGAAGCCGATGCGCGCGATCAGCAGCAGGCTGGCATCCATCTCGCGGCTGCCGAAGCTTTGGGTGAACGCATTCAAGCTGGGATCGAAGCCTTGCTCGCAGACGACGGCGTGGATCCTGTCGCGCACCGCCCGCCATCGTTCGAGCGGCGCCTTGAAGCGGTAGCGTTCGGCGTCGATTACCGAGCGATCGAAGGCGAGCCAAGCCATCATTTTGGAAAAGGTGAAATTCCGCCGGCCGCCGCGGACCTCCCACAACCCTTCGTCGGGTTGCTCCCAGATCGTTTCTAAATGCTCCATCATCGCGCATTGCAGCGGCCAGGCAGAGGTTTCGTCGGTCAGCCCGCCGGCGCGGGCACGGCTCAGCGCGCCCATCACCTCGCCGTAGATATCAAGCTGGAGCTGGTCGGAGGCGGCGTTGCCAATCCGCACCGGGCTGGCGCCCTGATAGCCCGGCAGCCAGGGCAGCTCGAACTCGGTCAGGCGGCGCTCTCCGGCGACGCCATACATGATCTGCAGCTGCGCCGGACTACCGGCGATGGCGCGGTGCAGCCAGTCGCGCCATGATTGGGCCTCGTCGTAATAGCCGCCCGCCATCAGCGCCAACAGCGTCAAGGTGGCATCGCGCAGCCAGCAGAACCGATAATCCCAGTTGCGCCCGCCGCCGAGCTTCTCCGGCAGAGAGGTGGTGGCCGCGGCGACTATCCCGCCAGTGGCCTGGTAGGTCAACGCCTTGAGTGTCAGTAGCGAGCGCCGCACCTCCTCGGACCAGTGACTGTCATGTAGGCTACGGCCCGACCAGGCGAGCCAGTGTTCCTCCGTGTGGCGCAGTGCTTCGTCCGGGTTGAACGCTTCGGCAACCGGCAGGTGCGACGGGCGGTGGATCATTACAAACCGTATCCGCTCGCCGGCGGCCACGGTGAAGGCGGCCGTGGTCGACATGTCCTCGCCGACCAGATCCACCGGCGTGCGCAGCACGATCCGGTCGGGTCCGACCACGGCGCTGATGCCATCGTCTTCAGCCAGCCGTTCGACCCAGGGGATCGACTTTCCGTAGTCGAAACGCAGGGTCAGGTCCATCCGCATGGCGACTTTTCCGGAACGGCCTTCGACAATGCGCACGATCGCCGAATCCTCACTACCCATCGGCATGAAGTCAATTAGGGCGATGGTGCCAGCCGTGGTCTCGAACAGGGTTTCGAGCACCATGGTGCCGGCCCGATAGGCGCGGCGGACCTGCGTCACGGGCTCGGCCGGTGCCAGGCGCCAGCTACCATTATCCGATGTCCCGAGAATGGCGGCGAAGCAGGCGGCGCTGTCGAATCGGGGCCAGCACAGCCAGTCGATGGCGCCGTTGCGGCTGACCAGGGCCGCGGTCCGGCAGTCGCCGATCAGGGCGTAATCCTCGATCGGCAGGGGGGTACGCGGTGTTTCCGGCCAGGCTGTGTGTTCTGACATGCCAACGACAATGGACCGCCGCGTGACGGAGTTCCAGCATGCTTTCATGACGAAAGCCATGGACACGATTCGAGCAATGGATTACCTATACGTCAACCTGCTACCGAAAGCGACATGTTGGCCGAATTGTTCACCATCAGCGAGCTTGCGGCGGAGTTTTCGCTGTCGCCACGCTCCATCCGGTTTTATGAGGACCAGGGACTGCTGTCGCCGTCGCGTGCCGGCACGACGCGGGTCTATGTCAAGCGCGACCGGGCACGGCTGCAACTGATCCTGCGCGGAAAGCGGCTTGGATTTTCGCTGGCTGACATCCGTGACTTCCTTGGGCTTTACGATGCCGATCGCGGTAAGCACCGGCAGATGGCGTTGACCCTGGAGCGTACCCAGGCCCGGATTGCTGAACTCGAGATCCAGCTGCAGGACATCACCGTGACATTGTCCGAGTTGCGCGCGATGGCAGATGAGATCGTCGCCTACCAGCGTGAGGCGGACACAACCAGATCAAAAAGGAGCGCCGAAGTATGAGTGCAAGCAACACCCAGGCGGTGATCGTCGGCTACGCCCGGTCACCGTTCACCCAGGCCGGCCGCGGCGCCCTCGCCCGCGTTCGTCCGGACGATCTGCTGGCCCAGGTGGTGCGCGCATTGATCGAGCGCACCGGCGCCAAGCCGGAGGATATCGAGGACATCATCATCGGCTGCGCCTTCCCTGAGGGCGAGCAGGGCTTCAACATCGGCCGCGTCGTCGGCTTCCTGGCCGACCTGCCGATCACTGCGGCGGGCTCACAGGTCAACCGCTGGTGCGGCAGCAGCATGAGCGCCATCCATATGGCGGCCGGAGCGATCGCCGCCGGTGCCGGCGAGTTGTTTGTTTGTGGCGGCGTCGAGAGCATGAGTCGGGTGCCGATGATGGGCTTTAACCCGGTGCTAAATCCGATTTTACAAAAGGAAAAGCCGGACAGCTATATCGGCATGGGCATGACCGCCGAAAACCTGGCGCAGCGCTATCAGATCGATCGTGTGGCACAGCAGGCGTTTGCGATCACCAGTCAGCATCGTGCGTCGTCCGCCCAGGCCCAGGGCCGGTTCGCCGACGAGATCGTGGCGATTCAGACCAAGGCGGGCGTTGTTGACCAGGACGGCTGCATCCGCGCCGAGACTACGCAGGAAGGGCTTTCCGGCCTGAAGCCGGCGTTCCTCGCCACCGGCACTGTGACCGCGGGTACCAGTTCCCCGCTCACCGACGGCGCGTCCGCCGTGCTGGTGGCCAGCGCAGCCTACGCGGAGACACATAATTTGCCGGTGCTGGCGCTCATCCGGTCGATGGCGGTCGCGGGTTGCGCGCCCGACATCATGGGCATCGGCCCGGTGCCGGCAACGCGCAAGGCGTTGACCCGGGCCGGCATAGAGATGTCGGCGATCGATCTGGTCGAACTCAATGAGGCCTTTGCCGCCCAGGCGCTGGCGGTGGAGCACGACCTGATGCTCGACCACGCCAAAGTGAACCTGGATGGCGGCGCGATCGCGCTTGGCCATCCGCTCGGCGCCAGCGGCGCGCGCATTACCGGCAAGGCGGCCGCGTTGCTGGCGCGCACCGGCGGGCGTCATGCGCTAGCCACGATGTGCGTCGGCGGCGGCCAGGGCGTCGCCACCATTCTGTCGCGGGCCTGAGCCGTGGCTATTTCAAAGTGCGCCGTGCTCGGCGCCGGGCTGATGGGCAGCGGCATTGCGGCCCATCTCGCCAATGCGGGTTTCCCGACGCTTTTGCTGGATATGCTGCCGAAGAACGGCGGTGCGCGGAATTCCGTGGCGCAGGGCGCGATCGATCGGCTGCTGCGCGCCGACCCGCAGCCGCTGATGTCGCCGGAGTTCGCCCGGCTGCTCACACCGGGCAACTTCGACGACGATCTGGAAAAGTTGGGCGACTGCGACTGGATCATTGAGGTTATCGTCGAAGACCTTGGCGCCAAGCGCGCGATGTATGACCGCATCGACGCCGTACGTAAGCCCGGCAGTATCGTTTCAAGCAATACCAGCACGATCCCGCTGCGCGCTCTGACTTCGAAGCAGTCCGATGCGTTCAAACGTGATTTTTGCATCACGCATTTCTTCAATCCGCCACGCTACATGCGGCTGCTGGAGATCGTCAACGGTCCTGACACACGCGCCGGTGCCGTCGCCGAAATTTCTCAAATCTGCGATATGCGGCTCGGCAAAGGTGTCGTGCACTGCAAGGACACGCCGGGCTTCATCGCCAACCGCATCGGCACCTACTGGATCACCTGCGC
>JAYTTA010000055.1:0-2588 GCA_043745345.1 Acetobacteraceae bacterium
CCGACGCGGATCAAGCCCAAGCTGGACGGGGTCGCGGCCTTTATCGACCAGGTGCTGGACGAGGATCGGCGAGCCCCGCGCAAGCAGCGGCATACGGCACGGCGGATTTATCGTCGGATCCTGACGGAGTTCCCGGGCACCGGGGTCGCTGAGTCGACGGTGCGCAACCACGTCCGGGGCCGCAAGCGGGCAATGGGCCTGGTCCAGCGCGAGACGTTTGTGCCGCAGAGCTATGTGCCAGGCCACGAGGCCCAGGTGGACTGGTATGAGGCCTGGGCCGATGTGGGCGGCGAGCGGACCCGCGTGCAGGTATTCGCGATGCGGTCGATGGCCAGCGGGGCAGCTTTTCACCGCGGCTACCTGCACGCGACGCAGCAGGCTTTTCTGGAGGCGCACGAGCATGCGTTCGCCTATTTCGGTGGGGTGTTCCGGCTGCTGCGCTACGACAACCTGGCCAGCGCCGTGCGCAAGATCCTTCGGGGCCACCGGCGGGAGGAGACTGTCCGGTTCGTGGCGTTCCGTTCGCATTGGCGGTTCACGGCAGAGTTCTGCACCCCTGGCGAGGGTCATGAGAAAGGCGGCGTGGAGGGCGAGGGCGGCTACTTCCGCCGCAACCACCTTGTCCCGGTGCCCGGTGTCGCCGACCTCGACGCGCTGAACGCCTTTCTGCTGACCGGATGCCGTGCAGACGAGGCGCGGATTCTGGACGGGCGCACGGAGCCGGTGGGTGCGGCGATGGTGGCCGAGCGCGATCACCTTTCGGCCGGCGTGCCGGAGGGGTTCGACCTAGCGGACGTGACGTTTCCGCTGGTGGACAAGCAGGGCTGCGCGATGGTCAAGACCAACGCCTACTCGGTGCCGGTCGGCGCGGGCAGCCGGGTGGAAGCGCGCGCCTATCCGCTGCATGTTGAGCTCTGGCACTCCGGCCGCCGGGTCGCGCGTCATGAGCGTTGCCACAGCCGTCGCCAGCACGTGCTGGATCTTGAGCATTACCTCGATGTGCTGAGCCACAAGCCCGGCGCGTTTGCCGGGTCCAAGCCTCTGGCGCAATGGCGTGCGGCCGGTCGCTGGCCACCCTGCTACGATGAGCTCTGGGCACGGTTGCTGACCCGGCACGGCAAGCAGAACGGCACCCGCGCCATGGTGGCGGTGGTGGCGTTGGGGCGGGAGTTCGGCCATGACGCCCTGCGCGTCGCGATCACCACGGCGGTGTCGCTCGGCGCCTGCGACGTAGCGGCAGTGCGGTATCTGCTGACGGAGGCGGCGCTGCGCAAAGGCCCATCCCTGGCCATCGATGTTGGCGAGCTGGCGCGTTACGACCGGCCGATGCCGACGATGGCCGAGTATGACGTGCTGCTGTCCGCCCCCTGCGCAGGCACCGCATGATGGCCGATCTCCAGGACCAGGCCATCCGGCAGCATTGCAAGGTGCTGCGCATGCCAACGATCGGCGGCCAGTTCGCTCGCCTGGCGGATGCCGCCATCCGCGAGGGGCAGACCCACATCGGCTACCTCGAGGCGCTGCTGGCGGCCGAGATGGAGGAGCGCGAGAGCCGGGCAATTGCGCGTCTGCTGCACGAGGCGCGGCTGCCGCGGATGAAGACGCTGGACGAGTTCGAGTTCGACCGCTCCGGGGTGGCGGCCAGCCAGCTCCGGACGCTGGCCGAGGGCGATTACGTCACCCGTGCCGAGCCGATCCTTCTGGTCGGCGAGGCTGGCACCGGCAAAAGCCACCTCGCCACGGGCCTGTGCGTCGCGGCCTGCCGCCAGCGGCGCCGGGTTCGGTTCACGACCGCAACCGGGTTGATCAACGAATTGGCGGAGGCGGCGCACGCCAACCAGCTCAGCCGGGTACTCGGGCGATGGGAGCGACTCGACCTGATCTGCATCGACGAACTGGGATACGTGCCGCTTGCCGAGACGGCCTGCGAGTTGATGTTCCAGGTGATCGCCGACCGGGCCGAGAAGGCAGCGGTGATCGTGACCACCAATCTGCCGTTCTCCGAATGGTCGCAGGTGATCCCCAACCCGCGGCTGTGCAAGGCGCTGATCGACCGCCTGACGGACCGTGCGCACATCATCACCACCGGCACGGACTCCTACCGGTTCCGCCGCACCACCGCTCAGCGCAAGGCGGGCAAACAATGAAGGGAGGCACACAAGCAAGAGGCTAACGGGAGGTCCGGGCCCACGGCCTGCGCTACGCGATCATCGACCGGAAGCTGGGCCAGAATTCATCAGCACTGCTGGGCCAAAGTCCATTGTCATAGCCATGAGCGCGTGACGCGGCATTTCAGGTGAACAACAATGCTCGATCGTGACTTCTACGGGCCATGGGAACGACGCTCGGTCGTGACATGCTTCTCGCCTGAACGCGGTCGTAATATGACGGTGGCGCCACGGAGGGACGGAGGGATCGACACCTCACGAGCGTCACCAGAGGGAAATGCGGTAATCCTGAGCGCACCCAGGGCCTTAAGCACAGTCTAGTAATGGTCGGGCGTAGCCTCAACCCGCATTACAATCCCTATATCACGTAGCGACAAACCGCTATCACCGGCCCATTGCCTACTTGCCGGTCAGGTTAAT
>JAYTTA010000056.1:0-2578 GCA_043745345.1 Acetobacteraceae bacterium
GTGGTTGCCACGCGCGGGGTTGCGGGACAAGCGCGCGGGGTTATCGTCTTTGCGAACCGAGGAGACGCCATGACACGCACCGTATCGCGGCTGCTGGCCGAAAGCCTGCACGCGCATGATATCGACATTTTGTACTGCGTGCCGGGTGAGAGCTACCTTGGGCTGACCGACGCGCTGAACGAGATGAATTCCATTCGGCTGATCGTCTGCCGGCACGAAGGGGGTGCTGCCTTCATGGCGGTGGCGGATGGGCGGATGCGCGGCGGCCGGGCGGGGGCTTGCGTGGTGTCGCGCGGGCCCGGGCTGTCGAACGCGATGGTGGCGCTGCATACGGCGTTCCATGACTGCTCGCCGCTGGTTATCCTGATCGGCCAGGTCGAGCGGCGGGATTTTGGGCGGCAGGCGCTGCAGGAGCAGAACTATTCCCGACTATTGGTCGACGTGACCAAGACGGTGATCGAGGTCAACGAGCCGGTGATGGCGTCGGAGGCGATTGCGCGCGCGTTCCATCTGGCGGAGAGCGGAACTCCGGGGCCGGTTGCGGTTATTTTGCCGGAGGATCTGTTCGACGAGCCTTGCGATGCGCCGGTGGATGCAGCCCGGCCACGGGTGTTTTCGGGGCCGCGGGCACAGGATGTCGATGCGCTGGCCGGGATGCTGGCGGCGGCGCAAAGGCCTTTGGTCTGGGTGGGCGGCGCGGTTGCGGGTGTGGGCGTATCGAGCGAGCTGGCGCAGTTTTCCGAGCGGTGGGGGTTGCCGGTCAGCCCGACGCATCGGCGGCCGACCTTGTTCGACAGCGCGCATCCGAACTATGGCGGCTACATGGGCATCCGCGTGCCGAAGGAACTGCTTGACGAGATGAAGAACGCCGATCTGCTGGTGGCGCTGGGCGAGCGGCTGACCGACAGCGTTAGCCAGGCCTATACGTTTCCGACCGCGCCGCAGCCTCAGCTTCCACTGGTGCATGTGTGGCCGGATGCGGATGAGCTTGGGCGGGTTTGGCGGCCGGATCTCGGCATCGCCTCCGATCCGCAGGCGCTGATCCGCGCGCTGCTGGCTCGGCCGGCGCCGAAGGTGAGCGATCACCGGAAGGAATGGGTAGCGGGGCTGAACGCGATCCATCGCCGTCTGATGGCGCCGATTTGGGAGCCGACCGAGGATGGAGTGAATTTTGCCGCCGTTGCGGTGGAAGTCGGAAAACATTTGGCGGCGGATGCGGCGATCACCTCGGATGCCGGTAACTTTTCGTCGTTCATGCATCGGTATATCGACTTCAAGCCGGGCCAGGTTTTCCTGTCGTCTATCGTCGGGGCGATGGGGGCGGGGGTGCCGATGGCGGTGGCGGCGGCGTTGCGGCGGCCCGGCAAGCAGGCGGTGGCGTTCTGCGGCGATGGCGGCGCGCTGATGACGGGCAACGAGCTGGCGACGGCGCGGATGTACGGGGTCAACCCGATCCTCATCATCTCCGACAACAAGATGTACGGCACCATCGGGATGCACCATCACATGCGCTATCCGGGGCGGCCGCATGCCAGCGCCACCGGGCTGATCAACCCCGATTTTGCGGCATGGGGCCGGGCGTTCGGGGCGGAGGGGATTACCATTGCCAGCGAGGCGGAGGTCGGGCCGGGGATTTCTGCCGCTTTTGCCGTGAAGGACCGGCCGGTTGTGGTGCATGTGCATACCTCGCCGACGCAGATGAGCGCGTGGCGGCGGCGTTAGGGTCTCGCGGCCATTGCCCTATTTGGTGGGGTGCACGATATTTCGCCTGAAGCCGTCACAACCGCAGAAAGAAGACCCGAGCCGATGAACGAACTTACCGAAATCAAAACGCCAAGCTTGCAGCAGATCGAGCATTTTGATGTTCTGGTCGTCGGCGCCGGGATCTCCGGGGTCGGAGGCGCCTATCATCTTGGCGTGCAGTGTCCCGGAAAAACCTTCGTCGTGCTGGAGACGCTGGAGAGCTTTGGCGGGACATGGCTGACGCATAAGTATCCGGGCATCCGGTCCGACAGCGACCTGCACACCTTCGGCTACCGCTTCAAGCCGTGGACCAGCGCGCCGATCGCGAGCGCGGCTGAGATTCTGGCCTATATGGGCGAGGTCATCGTCGAAAACGACCTGGGCCGGCATATCCGCTACAACCACAAGATCCACTCGGCGAGCTGGTCCAGCGAGAAAAATCTTTGGACCATCGAGGCGACGCGCACGGATACCGGCGAGGGGGTGCGGTTCAGCGCCAATTTCCTGTGGATGTGCCAGGGCTACTACCGGCACTCGGAGGGCTACACGCCGGAGTGGCCCGGGATGGCCGACTTCGACGGACAGATAATACATCCGCAGAACTGGCCTGAGAATTTCGATGGCGCCGGTAAGAACGTGGTGGTGATCGGCTCCGGCGCGACGGCGGCGACCCTGGTGCCGGCGATCGCGCCCAATTGCGGGCATGTGACGATGCTGCAGCGCTCGCCGACGTATTTCCGCACCGGGCGCAACGCGATCCCGCTGGCCGAGGAGCTGCGGGCGCTGGATATCGACGAGAACTGGGTGCACGAGATCGTCCGGCGCAAGATCCTGC
>JAYTTA010000057.1:0-2576 GCA_043745345.1 Acetobacteraceae bacterium
CTACGAGACGTTCGAGGATGTCACCGCGGACCTTCCGAGGTTCATCGACGAGGTCTACAACACCAAGCGGCTGCACTCAGCGCTCGGCTATCTCAGCCCCGCGCAGTTCGAAAATCAACACGCCCGGCAGGGGGTCAAAACAGCAGCTTGATTCTGTCCACCGCCAGGGGCGCACTCCATAACAGGGTCCCTTTTCCACGCCTATTCACACCCAAGCCGCTTTGTTCTGTATCGGCGCGCAGCGAGAGGCGATGGGGGGGATGCTGTTTCAACGTGAAATTTGCGATCCCGAGCTGGCATTTCGCGCATGGCCGATTGCGGACGGTCCGCCGCAGAGGCTTTAAGTTCTCGTGTTGATAGGGCCCGTCGTCAGTCGGGTGGTCACATCGGGGATGAACCGATCGCGTTTGGTCCCCTCGTGCGGACGGAGCTACCGATCAATTTCCCCGGTCAATACCAGAGCGCTGTTGCTGATATCGGCCACCGCATCGCTTAGGAGGCGGACATCGACGGAGGCCAATAAACCCTTGCCGTCCATGACCGTAAGATGCTTGAATCCCGGCCCGTTCGGCACCCACGCGGGCGCCGGTCCGGGCGGTAGCGGGCTGCCGTCGATCAGCCAGCGATAGGGTGGCGACCCCCCGGCCGCGCGCAAGCCGACGGGGCGGTACGGGTCATATGCCAGCTCGACACCGCCGGGTGGAAACAGGATGCGCAGCGGGGTTCCACCTGCCTTGCGGCGCAATGCCGGCGCAAGGCTTGCCTCGGCCGATGCGCGCGGCTGTGACGTCGGCTCTTCGCTAGGGAGCAGGGCGAAAATTCGGAACAGCAGCGGCGCCGCGACCTCCCGCCCCGTCGCGCCCGAGGATGGCGTGTTATCCCGCCGGCCGGTCCAGACGACGACCGTGTACCCTGCTGAAAAGCCCGCCGCCCAGGCGTCCCGAAAGCCGTAGGACGTCCCCGTCTTATACGCGATTGCATGCCCGGGATCGGCCGCGACGCCGGGCGGCGGTGGTTGCGCACGCAGGATTTCGCCGACCGCCGCCGACGCGTGGGGCGACGCAACGCGCCCGGTCGGTTCCAGGGACGCCGTTCCATCGACACGAAGCGGTCGTACAAGCCCGCCATCGGCAAGTCCGGCATAGAGCGTCGCCAGGTCCCACACGCTGGTCCCCGCCCCACCGAGCGCCAACGCGGCGGAGGCGGTCGCCTGGCGGGGCAGCTGCAACCGGACGCCCGCCGCCTGCAACGTCGCCGCAAAGGTACGCGGACCGACCCGAGCCAACAGCCGCACGGCCGGCCGGTTCAGCGACTGGCGCAGCGCCTCCGCCGCCGTCACGCTGCCATGCTCCGCCCGGTCGAAGTCCCGCGGCGCATAACTGCCCAGCCGCATCGCGCCGCCGTCCAACAGCGTGTCGGGCGTAGCTAACCCACGGTCGAACGCCATCGCGTAGATGAACGGTTTCAGCGCGGACCCCGGCGAGCGTGGCGCCCGCGCCATGTCCACCATGCCGCCCGGCGCAAAAAACCGCGCGCCGCCGAAATAGGCCAGGACGGCGCGGTTCCGGTTGCGCACGACCACTGCCGCCATGTCGGTCTGACCGCCCAGGAATGGCATCTCCCGCGCCGCAAGCTCTTCAAGCCCCGCCTGCAACGGCCGGTTCAGCGTTGTCACAACGCGTCCACCAAAACGCTGGGCCAAGTGCTGGGCCAGGTGCCGCGCAAGCGTGGGCACCGCCGGGTTCATCACCGCCGTCCGCACAACCGGCGTCGTATCACCCGCGACGCGCAACACCGTCGCCGCGGCGACCCAGGCCGCGTCCGGATGGCGATCGGGCCGGCGGTGGGTGGGGCTTTGCAACAGGCCGACCAGCAACGCCGCCTGCGACCGCGTCAACGCGGCCGGCTCCCGGCCGAAATACAGCAGGGCCGCCGCGCGTACGCCCTCGATCCCGCCGCCCATAGGGGTGAGCCCCAGATAAAGGCGCATAACGACGGCCCGGCCCAGATGCGCCTGCAACTGCAACCCGCGGGCGATGTCATGCAGCTTACCGCCGAACGTGCGCGGATGCGGCTCCAGCAGCCGGGCGAGTTGCATGGCGATTGTGGACCCGCCCGACACGATCCGGCCGTAATGCACCAACTGCCCCGCCGCACGCACCAGCGCCAGCGGGTCGACGCCGGGCATCGTGGCGAACCGCTTATCCTCCCGTGACAGCAGCAGCGGCACGAAATCCGGCCCGGCCTCTGCCTCCGTCAGCGCGAGCCGGATCGCCCCGTCTGCTGCCGGGCGCAGGCTGAGGACCGCCCCGTCGGCGTCGTCCAGTTCTGGCGATAGCAGGGCTGCCCGACTCAGATCGGGTGGATATGTGCGGTCCAGCACCCCCACGCCGACCGTCAGAAGGCCCAGCACTGCCAGCACGCGGCGCACCCGGCACATCATCGGGGTGTCACGGTGATGATCCCCGTGGCCGTCCGCGCCATTACGTCGGGACGGTACATGTCCTCCACCACCGTCTCCGGCCGCACGAACCGGCCCGGCGTCACCGCCCGCACAATGTAGGCAACGCGGAATT
>JAYTTA010000058.1:0-2556 GCA_043745345.1 Acetobacteraceae bacterium
AAGGCCACCATGCTAGGGCGTGTTGATGCCTTTGCCGCTTATTGCCGTGCTGAACGGCCCCAACCTCAACATGCTTGGCTTCCGCCAGCCGCACATCTATGGCGCGTCGACGCTGGATGACGTGGAACAGCTTTGCGCGGACGCAGGCGAGGATTTAAATCTGGCGATCGACTTCCGCCAGACCAACGCCGAGGGCGAGCTGATTTCCTGGGTGCAGGAATGCCGGGCTACCCCCACCCGGCCGGGTGCGGCGGGGATCGTCATCAATCCGGCCGGCTACAGCCACACCTCGATCGCGCTGATGGACGCGCTGCTGGCCAGCGAGCTGCCGGTGATCGAGGTCCATATCACCAACATCCATCGGCGGGAGGATTTTCGCCATCACTCCTACGTCTCCAAGGTCGCCGTCGGCGTCATCGCCGGCCTCGGCATCCGGGGCTACCAACTGGCGCTGGCGGCGATGGCCGACATCGTCGCAGGGAACGAAAAATGACTTTTCCGAAGAAGGGCGTGGATTTCGACCCCGCCTCGATCCGCGCGCTGGCAGCGATCCTGACTGAAACCGGTCTGACTGAGATCGAGGTCGGCGACAAGGACAACCGCATCCGGGTGGTGCGCGCGCTTGCCCCGGTTGTCGCGCAGACCTTTTCAACCCTGGCACCAGTCGAGGCGGGGATCGTCGCGGCACCGATCGCACCCGATGACAGCCTGCACCCGGGCGCGGTCAAAAGCCCGATGGTCGGCGTGGTCTATCTCAGCGCTGAGCCGGGATCGCCGCCGTTCGTCGCACCCGGCCAAGCGGTGGCCGCCGGGCAAACTTTGCTGCTGATCGAGGCGATGAAGACCTACAACCAGATCAAGGCACCCAAGGCCGGCATCCTGGCACGCATCCTGGTCCATTCCGGCGCCCCGGTAGAATACGGTGAAGTGCTCATGGTGGTGGAGTAGCTTGTTCCACAAGATACTGATCGCCAACCGTGGCGAGATCGCGCTGCGCATTCAGCGCGCCTGCCGCGAGCTCGCCATCCCGTCGGTCGCGGTGCACTCGACCGCCGACAGCGAGGCGATGCATGTGCGGCTGGCCGATGAGAGCGTGTGCATCGGCCCGCCGCCCGCCCGCGACAGCTACCTCAACATCCCGGCTATTTTGTCCGCCGCTACCATAACGGGCGCCGACGCGATCCATCCCGGCTATGGGTTTCTGTCGGAAAATGCCAAATTTGCCGAGATGGTGGAGGCTCACGGCCTGACCTTCATCGGCCCCTCACCCGCCCATATCCGCATGATGGGCGACAAGATCGCGGCCAAGACGGCGATGGCTTCGCTCGGCGTGCCACTGGTGCCGGGTTCGGATGGCGCCGTGCCCGATCTCGACACGGCGCGGGCGGTGGCGGCGGCAATCGGCTACCCGGTGCTGATAAAGGCCGCTGCCGGCGGCGGTGGGCGCGGCATGAAGGTGGCGCACCATGCTGGCGAAATAGAGGAGTCCTGGCGGGTGGCGCGCGCCGAGGCCCGCGCGGCGTTCGGTAACGACGCCATGTATATCGAGAAATACCTCGACAGGCCGCGCCACATCGAGCTCCAGGTGATGGCCGACACGCACGGCAGCGTGGTGCATCTTGGCGAGCGCGATTGCAGCCTGCAGCGCCGCCATCAGAAGCTGCTGGAGGAAGCCGGTTCGCCTGTGCTGACCGCCGCCGAACGGGATGTGTTGGGCGCCACCGTGACCGCGGCGCTTTCGAAGCTGGGCTATCGCAACGCCGGCACGTTGGAGTTCCTTTATCAGGACGGCCAGTTCGCCTTCATCGAGATGAACACCCGGCTCCAGGTCGAGCACCCGGTCACCGAGATGGTTTGCGGCGTCGATCTGGTGCGGGAGCAGATCCGCGTCGCCGCCGGCCACCCGCTTGGCTACACGCAGTCAGATATTTCGTTCAGCGGCCACGCCATCGAGTGCCGGATCAACGCCGAGGACCCGGAAACCTTTTTGCCGACCCCCGGCCGCGTTACCGCCTACCACGCGCCCGGCGGCCTGGGCGTGCGGGTCGACAGCGCGCTGTATGCGGGATGCATGGTGCCGCCTTATTATGATAGCCTGGTGGCCAAGCTGATCGTCCATGCGCCGACACGGGCCGAGGCGATCGCGCGGATGCGCCGGGCGTTGAACGAGTTCGCGATCATCGGGATCTCGACAACGGTGCCGCTGCACCAACGGATTTTGGCGTCAGCAGAGTTTCAGGCCGGGAACTATACAATCCATTGGCTGGAGCAGTTTGTCGGGATGCAGCACTGAGGTGCAATTGTATATCTGATAGATCTTTGTGTACTACTTTATCGAACTTAGACAGGTAACCGTAGACTCTACCTCTGAGCGGAGCGAAGAAGAGGCACAAGTCAGCTGCAACGTAGGATTCTGCCCCCGAAGGGAGGAAACGATGATGCAGAACAATACAACTATCGCGGCAGAAACAGCCGCAGCCAAATCCGGCATAGAAATCCCCAAATCTATTGGAAGGGTTCTAAGGGCGAGCCCTTAGCGGGGTTCAGAGGCAGAGC
>JAYTTA010000059.1:0-2550 GCA_043745345.1 Acetobacteraceae bacterium
GAGGACTTGTGGGACATGGTCGCGCTGGCGCAATACCCGTCGCCGGCCGCGATGCGCGAGATGGTGATGAGCCCGTCCTACCAGGCGATCTCGAAGCACCGCGACGCCGGGCTGCTGGGCCAGCTCAACATCAAGACCCGTGGATCGCTGGTCGGTTCCATTGACGGAAATGGCGCCTGATGACCCTGACGTATGACCTCTACTGGTCGTTCCGTTCGCCCTACAGCTACTTCGTCACCCGGCGGCTGGTTGAGCTCGAACGCGATTACGATGTGCGTTGCAATGTCCGCCCGGTCTATCCGATCGCGGTCCGCCAACCCGATTTCTTCGCCAACAGCGATCCGCTGTGGTTCAGCTACTTCCTGCGCGACATCCACCGTTGCGCCGAATTCCTCAGGATTCCCTTCCGCTGGCCGCGCCCCGATCCGGTGCTGATGGACCCGGCCACGCGGACGTATTCCAAAGACCAGCCGCACATCCACCGGCTCACCCGGCTCGGCCAACTCGCCGCAGAGCGTGGCCGGGGCCTGGCGTTCCTCAATGCGGTCAGCGAAACGATCTGGAGCGGCCGCGTGCAGGACTGGCACCTGGGCGATCACTTGTCCGAAGCCGCCACCCGCGCGGGGCTCGACCTGGCTGAAATGGACACCGTGGCGAGCGCCGAGGCCGACCGCCTCCACGCTGCGATCGAACACAGCCAAGCCGCCCAACGCGAAGGCGGCCACTACGGCGTGCCGCTGATGGTGTTCGAAGCCGAACCCTTCTTCGGCCAGGACCGCTTCGATCAGTTGAAATGGCGGATGGAGCAGAAGGGCCTGAAGCGGCGGTAAAACGTTTGCCCGCCAGGTGCGTGTCCCGCATGCTTGGCTCGAGGCTGCGGATCATGTCGTCGGCGTGAACGAGCACCCATTTTCGCAGCTCCGAGGCGCCAGGCATCACCAGCAGCCAGAGCCGGTGGCTGTCGGTCAATTTGTAGGCCTTTGTCCCGCGGCTTCGCTGCGCGGATCTTCGCATCGTTGAGCATGTTCACCTGTCAATCGGCGTGCAAACAAGGCTCTGGCTCAATTTTGATGAAATTGGTGCGGGAGGATCTGCCACTGGGAGGGCGAGCGGTCAGGCTGATCGTAAACGCGCGGCGGTTCCGGTGCAGCGCCCCACATTGCAAACGCCGGATTTTCACCGAGCGCTTCGATGACGGGGCGGTCGCTCCCTTGGCGCACGGCCCGGCTCGATATCCTTGTCTTCCATCTCGGTCTTGCGCCGGGAGGGCGTCCGGGAGCTCGCTTTGCCAAACGGTTGATGGCGCCGGTGAGCACCGACACGCTTCTCCGATCGATCCGGCGGCGAGGTCGCCCCGGCTTTGCGCCGCCGCGCGTGGTTGGCATTGATGATAGGGCGTGGCGACGCAATCGTCGGCACGGGACCATCATCTGCGACCTCGAACGGAGGCGGCCGATCCGATTGTTGCCGGACCGTGAGCCTGCAACGGCGCATGCCTGGCTGATCGGACAACCGCAAATCACAACTGTCGCCCGCGACCGTGGCGGCGGCTACGCGCGTGTCAGCACTGGCGATCAGGATGTGGTGGGTCAGACAATGCGCCTCGCTGACGCCGGCTCGATCCGGGTGTTCACCGACGTCATGTCGGGCAAAAGCATGGACAGGCCTGGTTTGATAGATCTGCTCGATTTTGCGCGCGCAGGTGACACCCTCGCTGTCGTCAGGCTTGACCGGCCAGGACGTTCTCTGGCTGAACTGCTTGCCACGGCGCTGCGCCGTGCAATGGGGAAGAAACCGGGCCGCCAACCACGCTCGACACCAACGCGACAATTACCAACCCCGGTTGACGCGCATCGGCAATTAGACGACCACCATCACACCCACAGGCGCTCATCCTAGTTGACGAGCACCGCTCACCGTAATCGTCGCGCTACAGTTTTTCCAGCGGTTTCCCGTGCTGGACGATTGCATCGGCCTCCACGGCACCCTCGCCCCTTTTTGACCTTGGCGATGCGCGCGCCGCATCGTTATACAGTCCGAACAGATACGTTGGGTCTGGCGGCATTATCTGGCAACGGAGATCGCCGAAGATTCCCAAACCGCGGTTGAGCGAGGGAGCGATGTGGATGGCGAGCCCGCAATCAGAGGCCTTGGCAGACCTTTACCGCGACTGGAGCAGGCGCATGGCCGCCGATCCCGAAATGCCGATCAACGAGTTCCGCGCCATGTTCGAAGAATGGGCAACGGTCACCGCCGAACCTGCCGATGTCGCCTACGAAGAAATGGCGATCGGCGGCATTCCAGTACTCCGGGCACGACCTGCGGCACACCGGCAGGAGGTGCTGCTGATCTGCTTCCACGGGGGCGGATATGTGACCGGATCGCGCGCTTCTCACCGAAAATTGTTCGGCCATATTGCGGTCGCGGCCAAAGCTTCGGCCCTGATTGTCGAATATCGCCGCGCTCCGGAAAGCCCCTTTCCGGCGGCGGTCGAAGACGCACTGGCCGCCTATTGCTGGGCTTTGGGTTCTGGCCTGGAGGCGAAGAACA
>JAYTTA010000060.1:0-2549 GCA_043745345.1 Acetobacteraceae bacterium
GAGTCGTCCTCGATGATGGCGTAGGTCGGCGTACCGGCGTCCTCTATCCGTGCCCAGCGCATTGTCGTTCTCCCCTTGCGCAGCCATTTAGACGGCGGCGTGGGAGAAGCCGCAAGCCGGCCCCTCAGCCGGGTTCGACGAGCCTGAACGGCTCAATGCCATGGTCGCAGTAACCCTTTGTCCGACATCTTCGAACGCCGGTCGAACAACGCCGCGGCGCGGCCGACTCCCGACGACGTGCCGGTGATCAATCGGGTCTTCATCGGCTGGCTCCGGAAAGGCCGTCAAGCCGGTGGCGCGTCTTCGGTTCCGAGCTCGGCCACCATCGCCTCGCGCATCAGGTATTTTTGCATCTTGCCAGTCACAGTCATCGGGAACTCGGTGACGAACCGGATGTGGCGGGGAATTTTGTAGTGCGCGATCTGGCCGGCACAGAATTCCTTTACGCCCTCCGCAGTAAGCTCGGTCCCCTCACGCCGCTGGATCCAGGCGCAGACCGCCTCGCCAAAACGCCTGTCGGGCACACCGAACACCTGCACGTCGAGGATGCTGGGATGGCTGTAGAGATATTCCTCGATCTCGCGCGGAGAAATGTTCTCGCCGCCGCGAATGATGAGGTCCTTGATTCGGCCGACGATCTGACAGTAGCCCTCGGCGTCGATGGTCGCCAGGTCCCCGGTGTGCATCCAGCCGGCGGCGTCGATCACCTGGGCGGTCATCTCCTTGTCGTTCCAGTAGCCGCGCATTACCGAGTAGCCACGGGTGCAGAGTTCGCCGACGACGCCGCGCGACACGATGCGGCCGTCGAGATCGATAATCTTGACCTCGATGTGCGGCTGGATGCGCCCGACGGTGGAGACCCGTCGCTCCAGCGGATCGTCGGGCGTGGTCTGGAAGCTGACCGGGCTGGTCTCTGTCATGCCGTATGCGATGGTGATGTCGCTCAGATGCATCGTTGATACGGCGCGGCGCATGACCTCGATCGGGCAGGGCGAGCCGGCCATGATGCCCGTGCGCAGCGACGACAGGTCGAACTTTTCGAAGTCGGGATGCTCCATCTCGGCGATGAACATGGTAGGTACGCCGTGCAGGCCGGTGCAGCGCTCCTCCGCCACCGTCTGCAGCGTTGCCAGCGGATCAAATCCTTCGCTGGGATAGACTATCTCGGCGCCGTGGGTGGTGGCGGCCAGGTTGCCCAGCACCATGCCGAAGCAGTGATACAGCGGTACCGGGATACACAGCCGATCCTCGGGCGTGAGCCGCATCGCCTCGCCGACGAAGAAGCCGTTGTTGAGTATATTGTGGTGAGTCAGCGTGACACCCTTTGGCGTGCCGGTGGTGCCGGAAGTGAACTGGATGTTGATCGGGTCGTCGAACTGCAGCAGCTTGCCGAAGATCGCGAGCTTCTGCTGTGCATATTCGTTCGACATCGCCTGCACGGCGCCGAACGGGATGGCGCCGGCGACCATCGGGGTGCCGATCTGGATCACCATCTCCATTCGCGGCAGCTGCGACGATTCCAGCCGGCCGGGATGCGAGTCGGGTAGCTCGGGCAGCAGCGTGTGCAGCATCTCGATGTAGTTGCTGGTCTTGAACCGGGTGGCGGTGATCAGCGCCCGGCAGCCGGATTTCCGCAACGCGTATTCAAGCTCGGACACGCGGTAGGCGGGATTTATGTTGACCAGGATCAGCCCAAGCTTGGCGGTGGCGAATTGCGCGATCACCCATTCGGCGTTGTTGGGCGACCAGATGCCGATGCGCTCGCCGGGGATCAGGCCCAGATTTATCAGGCCCCCGGCGAACTGGTCGACCTGGCCGCCGAATTCGCGGTAGTTCCAGCGGATGTCCTGCTGGCGGACATACAGGCCGGGCCGCTCGCCCCAGATGGCCACGGTGCGGTCGAAGTTGTTGCCGATGGTGTCGCCGAGCAGCGGCACATCCGTGGCACCATGGACGTAGCTCATGTTCTCGGTCGGCCGGAACGTGTTTCGCCTGGCGCCCGGCACGAGGGTCGAGCCGATTTCGATCTTGCCGGTGGTATTGCCAGTGCCGTTCATCGACATGCCACGCCCTCCCTAAACTTCGTTGACGCACCATGTGGCGGAGGCAGGACTTCATGCAATTGCCATGTCGTGCCACGATGCGGGATGCCGGGTTCGTTGGACGCCGAAAACAAGGGAAACGCCGATGGCCGCATTGATCAACCGGCTGCCTCCGCCGCGCAATACTGGGCTGAACTTTGACCTGGGCGAAACCGCGGACATGCTGCGAGAGCAGGTCGCCAGCTTCTGCGCCGACGAGATAGCGCCGCGCGCCGCGGCGATCGACCGCGACAACGAGTTCCCGGCCGACCTGTGGTGCAAGATGGGCAACCTCGGCGTGCTCGGCATCACGGTCGAGCCCGAGTATGGCGGCGCCGGAATGGGCTACCTGGAACACGTCATCGCCATGGAGGAGATCTCGCGGGCGTCGGCCTCGGTCGGGCTGTCCTACGGCGCGCACTCGAACCTCTGCGTCAACCAGATCCGGCGGAATGGCAACGAGTCCCA
>JAYTTA010000061.1:0-2526 GCA_043745345.1 Acetobacteraceae bacterium
ATGCCGCTGCCGCGGTCACGATACCGTTCGTCGCTGGCCCGGGCTACACTGTCACGATCGCAGCTGGCGCCATCGATACCATCCAGACAATCGACCTCAACAGCAATCTTGTCGTCAACGGCACGTTGATTTTCGCGCCCGGCTCGACGGGCGATCTTGGGCATGACTATGAAGGCAGCGTGGTGACCATGACCAACGGCACCATTGTCAACGCCGGCCTGACTTATGCGCATGTCGACACCTTTGGCATCGTTCAGTTCAAGGGCGCTAATCCGGTCTATCTGGCGTATGAGCTGCAGGTTCATGACGGCACGACCACCCTCGATACTGCGAGTATCGGCCTGCTCAAGGGTACCCAGTTGTTCGACGGCATCTTTGAGGTGATGGGTGCCGGCCGCGTGTTCAACTTCGGCGGCGCGGGCGGTGGCCTCAAGGTTGATGTCGAGAGTCTCACCGGGCCGAAAGCAACCATAACCCCAAACTTTTTCTCGCAGCTGATCTATGACAATGCCGGGTCACAGATCAACGAGTGGAACGGCACCGCCTATGTGCCAGTCGAGTCCACTCTGAAGCTGATCGACAATGCCGCCTTCGTCACCGTAACCGGCGGGCGCGATTACACTACGGCCGGCCCCCTGACCATCGGCAAGGACGGTATGTTCGAGCAGGCCGGCGGCACGCTCACCACCGGTGGTCTGGCGTTGCTTGCCGGCGGCGTGTTCTCAGGCGGCATCTCGATCACCGGTTCCGCCAGCAGCGTCGGCCAGGTAATCGTCAAGGGCGCGGTCGCCAACAATGGCCAGATCGTCTCCGGCGGACCCGGCATCGTGTTCCGCGACGGGCTTTCGGGCACCGGCGAGATAACCTTCAACCGCACCGTCCCGCTGCCTGGCTGGCTCCATGGAGAGGTTGTCGCAGCGGTTCCCGGCATCCTGGAGGTAAACGGCGTCGGCGCCGGCCAGACCATCAAGATGATAGGCGATGACACGCTGACCATCGACAACTTCGCGACGTTTAACGGCATAATCACCACGACCGGAACCGGCAACGCGCTGGTGCTGACTGGCATCGCGCGCGCCGCGGCAACATTCGTGGTCGGCAGCAACGGCGCCGTCGCGTTGACGATCGGCGGCAAGACGCTCCAGGCCGGCAACGTCCAGCAGCTGCGCTTCAGCGATGTGACGGTCAATACCGGCGCGGTCTCCGGCGATCCGGTGGTGTCCTCGCCGACCCTGCTGGTGGCGGAGAACGCCGCCGCCGCGGCGGTCAAGATCGCGGCGCCAACCGATCCTAACTACACCACGGCACAACTGGTCATCACGGCCACCGCGCTGCCAAACGACGGCAGCCTGACCTTGGCGAGCGGCACCGCCGTCGCCGTCGGCCAGGTGCTGACGGCGGCGGACCTCACCGGCCTGCTGTTCGCGCCCACCGCCGGCATGTTCGGCGTCAGCTCGGCCTTTACCTACACGGTCGCCGATCCGTCCGGCCGTGCCAGCACCGGCACCGCGACCCTGGCTATCGGCCCGGCGCTCCCCGCCAGCCCCGCCGGAGAGTTCGACGCCGCCTATTACCTCCTGCAGAATCCGGATGTGGCCGCAGCGAAAGTCGATCCGCTCGCACACTACAACGAAAACGGATGGAGGGAGGGGCGCAATCCGGATGCGCTGTTCAGCACCAGCTATTACCTGAACCAGAATCCGGATGTGGCAGCAGCGGACATCAATCCGCTGACGCACTATCAGATCTCTGGATGGCAGGACGGGCGGGATCCGAGTGCCGACTTCAGCACCTCCGCATATCTGAAGGCCAACCCTGATGTAGCCGCAGCGCATATCGATCCATTGAAGCACTACATCGACGCAGGTAGGACGGAGGGACGCCTAGCGTTCATCGCTCAGCCGCATGGAGTGGGAGAACAGGACGCTTTGGTCGATAATACTTATTACTTCAGTCACTACGCGGATGTGAGAGCCTCCGGGATCAACCCGTTCACGCAATACGACGCTGCCGGTTGGCACGAGCTAAAGAATCCGGATGCCTTATTCGATACAAGCTACTATCTGGAACATAATCTGGACGTGAAGGCCGCGGCAATCGATCCCCTGCTTCACTACGAGCAGTCTGGATGGAAGGAAGGCCGTGATCCCAGCGCCCAGTTCTCCACATCAAAATACCTGGCCGCCAATGCCGATGTGAAGGCCGCAGGCATCAATCCGTTGGTTCATTACCTAGGCAGCGGAAGTCAGGAAGGACGAGCGATCTTCAACGCCTAGCTGCCGAGCCACACTTCGGCGACCTCGTGTCCTGACCTTGCCGCATCTTGCGGCTTGGTCAGGAGCACGGAAGCCGCCCAACGCGCGATGGACCTGTTCGATAGCGCCAGCCGCGGCGAGACGGCGGCGTTCCGAAATCGTCCGCGGCGGGGTCGCTAACCGGCCCCCCGCGTGCCACTCTCCGCCGAAGCGCGGAGGGCTCAAATCATGGACACCGAGGACCAGGAATTCGACATCGCCGCATTGCGGG
>JAYTTA010000062.1:0-2525 GCA_043745345.1 Acetobacteraceae bacterium
ATTGCGCAATATCGACCGTGATCTGCCCTTGCTTCAAAGAAAGTCAAATCCTGCCAAGCTCCCAGGCTGCAACAGTCTGGCGTCGAGATATTGGCCAGAATATGGCGCTGCAGGTGATGAAACTTGCAAGAAGCAAGGTTGGGGCTCTACCCCAAGCCCCGCCAAAGGGCCGTCGCCCTTTGGAAACCCTTGACTTATAGAGTGGGTTCCAAGGGGCATGTCCCTTGGCGGGGTTTGAGGCTGGCGGCCGAGGTTCCGGCCGGCCTGTTCAGGCCAGCCGGAATGATCGCGGACTGAGATTCCCATGCTAACTTTAGTGCGCCTCTGCACCGTCAGGTGCCGGCTTTGGCGCCGCCAGCAGCCACGTCGCGGGAACGGCAACGAAGAACGATAGCGCCATTAGCATCAGCACGTCGTTGTAGGTCAGGGTCAAAGCCTGAGCCTGCACCATCAGGCTGACCTTCTTCAGCGCCGCGAGGTGGGCGTCGCCGGCCTTTGCGGCGGCCATGGCCCGAGTCATCTTGTCCATTGTCAGGGTTGCCGCCGGCCGTGCCCAGGTCACCTGCTCCTGCAGGTGTAATGTGTGATGCGCCAGCCGTGCGGTTGCCACGGTGTTGATCAGCGCCAGCCCGATGGCGCCGCCCATGTTGCGCATCAGGTTGTATAGCCCGGCGCCGTTTTTCAGCGCCGCCGGCGGCAGGGTGCCGAGTGCCAGCTGATTGACCGGCAGTATGACCCACATCATTGAGGCACCGCGCAGCGCCTGCGGCCAGAATAGCTCCCAGAACGAGCTGTCAACGGTCAGATGGCCGAGCCACCAGATGCCGGCGCCAAAGCCGGACAGCCCGATCGCCAGCATCACCCGCAAATCAAGCGCCCTTGCCAATCGGCCGACGATCGGCGCCGAGACCAACATGGTGGCGCCGGTGATGAACATCGTCTCGCCGATCTGCAGGCTGTCAAGCTGGCGGACGCGGCCGAGAAACAGCGGCACCAAATAGACTGAGCCGTACAGGCTGAGGCCGAGCACCAGCGAGAACACGCAGCCCAAGGTGAAGTTGAGGTTCTTGAAGGTTCGCAATTCGACCAGCGGGTCGGCGCGGGTCAACATCCGCCAGAAGAAGCCGATCGCGCACAGCGTGCCGAACACGCCAAATGCGAAAATAGTGTCGTCGGCGAACCAGTCCCATCGGCTGCCTTCCTCCAGCACGTATTCGAGTGAGCCGAGAAAGCCGGCCATCAGGAACAGGCCGAAGGAGTCGAAGCTGTGGCGCAGTGCGAAATTGGGCTTGTCGATGTCGAGCGAGGTCCAGACGATGCCGGCGATGGTCAGGCCGACTGGCACGTTGATCAAGAACAGCCAGTGCCAGGATAACTGCTCGGTCAGCCAGCCGCCGAGCGTCGGCCCGATGGTCGGCGCCATGGTCGCGGTAAGGCCTACTACCACCGAGGCCTGAACCCGCTTCTGGCCGGAAAACAAAAGGAAGGATGTGGCGAATACGGTAGGAATCATGGCGCCGCCGATGAAGCCCTGCAGCACGCGGAACACCACCATGCCGGACAGGCTACTGACGCTGGCGCAAGCGGCCGAGAATATCGAGAAACCAAGTGCCGAGGTGACGAACAGCACGCGCGTCGAGAGCAGCCGAGACAGCCAGCCGGATAGTGGAATCATGACGATCTCGGCGATCAGGTAGCTGGTCTGGACCCAGGCGACCTCGTCGGGACTGGCGGACAGGCCGGATTGTATTTCTGAGATCGAGGCGCTGACGATCTGAATGTCGAGGATCGACATGAACATGCCGACAATCATCGCCATGAAGCCGAGCCGCTGGCGTGCGGTCAGCTTTCCGCCGGCAATCGGAGGCGTCGGGCTCATGGCACGATGCGATGCAGGCTCGCCGCCGCGGCGCCGAAGAAGCCTAGACGCTGAGCGTCGGGGCTACGCATGTCAGCTTCGGCGGTAACCGACAGTCCCGCCCGCAGCCAGCCGGCGCGGGCCGCCTCGGCCGGATCGATGACGATCTTGACCGGCACCCGCTGCACCACCTTGGTAAAGTTGCCGGTGGCGTTTTCGGGCGGCAGCAGGCTGAACAGCGCACCGGTCGCCGGCGCCAGGCTGTCGACACGGCCATCGACGGCCTGGCTGCTGTCGATGTCGGGCGTCAGTCGCACTTTCATGCCGGGACGCATGCGCGCCAGTTGCGTCTCCTTGAAGTTGGCGATGACATAGAGGTTGGCAGCGGGCGGCGTGACCGCGATCAGCTGCGCCCCGGTCGCAACATGCTGGCCGAGCTGGGCCGCGCGGTTGCCGACGATGCCGTCGAACGGCGCGCGGATGACCGTGTAGCCGAGGTTGTTCTGTGCCAGGGTCTGCGCTGCCGCGGCCATGTCAGCGCGTGCACTGGCCTGCTCGACCTGATTCTCGGCTACCACCAAGGCCTGCTCCGTGGTTGCCTTCTGTGCCTGCGCAGCGGCCATCGCGGCTCGTGCCTTGTTCGCCAACGCCACCACGGTCTCATCCG